>NZ_DAOSEH010000001.1:0-85365 GCF_035363035.1 Mesotoga sp.
TTCTCACGCCCCTTTTTACCGGTGAATAATTATAAACACATCCTCTTTTCCCGTTGGTGATACTTAAATTAAGGCGCTGTAATATATGGGGAGAAAATTTATTCCCTCTTGGAACTGTTAAGCATACCCAAAAGCGCCTTCAGTTGCTTACTTCTAGAGGGATGGCGCAATTTTCTGAGGGCCTTCACCTCTATCTGGCGAATCCTCTCTCGTGTAACATTGAAGAACTGGCCGACCTCTTCCAGGGTCTTCGTTTTGCCGTCCAGCAATCCGTATCGCATCTTCAAAACCATGGCCTCCCTCGGGGAGAGCGTATCGAGTATCTGGTCGATCTGCTCTCTGAGCAGCATTTTCATCGCGGCCTCTTCGGGCTGCTCAAGGGAATCATCGTGTATGAAGTCGCCCATGGTGGATTCCTCATCGCCACTTATAGGAGATTCCAGAGAGACGGTCTCCTTAGAAGCTGCCAGAATCTCTTCTATCTTTTCCGGAGTCTTTCCGGTGATTCTTCCCAATTCCTCCACGGTCGGGTATTCACCATAATCCTGTAGGTGCTCTCTGATCACCTTGTTCAGCTTGTTGATGGTCTCGACCATATGCACGGGCACCCTTATAGTCCTTGCCTGATCGGCGATCGCTCTGGTGATAGCCTGTCTGATCCACCATGTGGCATAGGTGCTGAACTTGTAACCCTTCTTCCAGTCGAACTTCTCCACAGCCTTTATGAGACCTATGTTGCCCTCCTGTATCAGATCTAGAAAAGTCAGGCCGCGACCTATGTACCTTTTGGCGATCGATACAACGAGTCTCAGGTTGGCCGTTATTAGTTCCTCTTTCGCCTTAGGATCGCCTTTCTGGGCCCTTCTGGCTAGCTCTCTCTCCCTGCTGGGAGTGAGGAGCGATATCTTTCCTATCTCCTTGAGATACATCTTGATCGGATCCTTCAGTGATATATTGTCGTACATCTCGGGTGAGGTCTCAAGAATCGATACGAGCTCTTCGCTGCTCTCATTGTCTATTTCATCGTCTTCCTCCACTGGTTCCTTTTCGACGATGCTGATCTTGTTCTTTTCGAACTCCTCGTAGATTGACTCCACAAGGGTCGAATCGAACCCTTCATAATCGGGAGGGAAAGCGCCGTCAATATCTTCGTACGTGATGTAACCCTTCTTCTTGCCCTGCTTGAGAAGCTTCTTTATTCTCTTTTCAATCTCTTCTTTGGTAACAGGTACTTCTCTCTCTCCGTTCTCTCCGTTTTCCCCGCTTTCTTCGTTACTGCTCTCTTCTTTACCCGTTTCCTCGTCGTCGTCATCGATCACTTTTTCCGCGAGAGACTGGATCTTCTCCTCCAGATCTTCAACCTCAGACTTGGTTTTCTTTTTGTTCTTTTCCATTTCAGTCGCCACCCCTCTTTCTTTTATCGAGCAGTCTCCGTAGCTCTATCCTCCTGATCAACAAGGCTGCCTTTGCCTCCTCGTCTTCCAGTGTAGATAATCGCCGGTCGATTTCGGCGATCTGTTCTTCAACCAATCTTCTATTCATGTATTCCCCGGTGCTGTCTATAATTCTGAGAGCCGTACCTTGGTCTATGCAACTGGATGCCAGTTCTATCAGCTCTCTTCCAAACTCCCCATCAACCAGATCAAGAAGCTCCTCGAGCTCCAATCCCTTCTTCATGCCTCTCAAAAGCTCTCTGAACTCCTTCTTCGGTTCAAGGAGCTCTAACTGCCTTGCCGCACGGCTCCGCAAGGGCGGGTACTGGAGATAGACACGGAGGATATCTTTGTTTCTGAGAGTTATAGTTGTCCTGTGGTCCAATCTATCCAGCTCCCTGGATTCTTTTTTGGTGAACCTCACCAGTTCGTCTTCGGAAAAACCGGTCTTCTCCGAAAGCGCCCTAAAGGTCATCTCTCTGGCAGAGAGATTGCCGCTCGAACTGAAAGACTCTACGTATGGTTTAAGATATTCGATCAGATGTTTCTTCGCCTGTGGAAGCGAAAGATCGAGCTTCCTCGAGTAGAACTCAACCCTGAAGATCGACCCGGGAATCGACATCGAAAGGGCATCGTTGACCCCCTGAGAACCCTTCAAAACGAAGAGTTCGGCCGGATCTTTCGCACCCTTCACCATCGCCACAGCCGTTGAGAAATCCATTCTTTCGGCTAGGTCTATCGAACGCAACGATGCCGTCTGACCAGCCGAATCGGAATCGAGAAAGAAAAGGAGATTCTTCGTATAATTCCCGAGAATGCGCAGGTGCCCTTCGGTCAGCGCAGTGCCCAGGAGGCCGGTTACATTGACTATCCCGGCCTGGTAAAGCGCCATGGCGTCGAAATAACCTTCCACTATCACTGCATAGTCTAGCTCCTTGATCACACCCCTAGCCCTGGAAAGATTGAACAGCAAACGGTTTTTCTGGAAGTATCTGGTTTCCGGAGAGTTGATGTATTTCGGTCCCTGATCGCCAGAAGCGAGCCTCCCTCCGAAACCAACTACACGTCCCGATTCGTTGCTGATCGGCACTATGAGCCTTCCTTCGAACCTATCCTTTAGCGAACCTCCCCGCCGGTACGCAACTCCCATATCGATCAGAGTCTTTTCGTCCACCGAGAGTTTCGACACCACAACAGCTCCGAAGGTTCCGTCGTCGGGCGAATACCCCAGCTGGAACTCTCTGATCGTGCTCTCGGAGATCTTGCGTTCGTTGACCAGATACTCCAGGATTGTCAAATTGCGGTTTTCGAAGAGCTCGCGCGAATACAGCCCGGAAAGTTTGGTCAATACGGAAGTATAGCGGTCGTATTCGGATTCGCCGTTATCGATCTTGATCTGTATTCCGGCAAGGTCCGCAAGCCTCCTGATCGCTTCCGAGAAGGATATACTCTCTATCTTCTGGTAGAAAGAGATCAGATCGCCCTTCTCGCCGCAACCGAAGCAGTGATAGAAGCCTCTCTGGGGGTGGACGTAAAATGAAGGATCGTTATCGTTGTGAAATGGGCACAATCCCCTGTAAGAGCTTCCGGTCTTCTGCAGGTTCACGTACCGACCAATGAAATCGACGATATTTATGGCTTTTTTGATCTCGTCGAGTTCTTCTTTAGTGAACACTGAATCACCACCGGCAAAAAATGGGCCCATACTCTCTCAGGTACGGGCCCAGCTTATGTAAGAGTAATTAACGTTTGGAGAATTGAGGAGCTCTTCTTGCTTTCTTCAAACCATATTTCTTTCTTTCGACTTCTCTGGAATCCCTTGATAGAAGCCCGTTCTGTCTTAGAAGACCCTTCAGATCTGGGCTGAACTTGACCAAGGCTCTCGCTATACCCAGGCTTATTGCGCCGGCTTGACCGGCCAAACCGCCTCCGTCAACCCTGATAAGCATATCGAATCTGCCGATGGTGTTGGTCAGAACGACTGGCTTTAAAGCGTAGCGCACCCAGGCGTCGTTACTGAGGTATCCTTTGAGATCTCCGTATTCCTTGCCGTTTATCAGATACTTTCCACTGCCTGGTCTTAAATGAACTCTGGCCACGGCAGTCTTTCTTCTTCCAGTTCCGTAATAATCTACAAAATCAGCCATACGTCAACCCCCTCATTTCACCAGTACTACAAGCTCGGGCTTCTGCGCTTGATGGTCGTGTTCGGGACCCGCATAGACCTTCAGCTTCTTCAACATCTTGTCTCCAAGAGCCTTCTTGGGAAGCATCCTCTTCACGGCCAGTCTTATGACTCTGTCGGGAGCCTTCTCCATCATCTGCCTGGCCGTTCTCTCCTTGATACCACCCGGATAACCGGAGTGTCTGTAATAAATTTTTTGATCCAGCTTCTTGCCGGTCAGTTTAACCTTGTCGGCATTTACTACGATGACAAAGTCGCCGGTATCGATGTGGGGGGTGTAGAGAGGTTTGTTCTTTCCCATAAGGACCATGGCTACCTGCCCTGCGAGTCTTCCTAGAGGGACATCGGTGGCATCGATTAGGTACCATTTTCTCTCTATCTTGTTTCCATTATGATCAACGAGGTAACCGAGAGTCTTCTCGATCTCGCCTTTTCTCTTCGTTTGCACCTTCGAGTGGGTAACTGCCCATCTGCACAAAGGTGTTTTCTGTATTTTCATAAGACACAATCCTCCTTAACAGAACAGCCTACTCGCTGTAGACACTGGCGTACTTACGGTTGTTTCTGAGCTCGAAATGAACCCTTCCATCGATTAGAGCAAAGAGAGTGTGATCTCTTCCAAGTCCCACGTTGCTGCCGGCATGAATCTTCGTACCCCTCTGTCTGACTATTATCGTACCAGCCTTCACCAGAGAAGCCTCGCCGCTCTTCACACCGAGGTACTTCGGGTTACTGTCTCTACCGTTGGATCTTCCTGCGCTCTTTCGGGCCATATCATTTCACCCCCAGTTCGATCTTTTCGATCGTAACCTCTGTGAACCACTGCCTGTGACCGTTGACTCTGTCGAAGTTCTTACGCGGCCCGAATTTCACAACCAGTACTTTTTTGCCTCTACCGTGTGAAACAACTTTGCCTACAACCTTTGCGCCGTCCACGTAAGGCTTGCCAACTTTCGTTCCTTCCCCGTCGCGGACAAGTAAAACCTTGTCGAAGACGATCTCGTCTCCATTACCTAGACCATTCTGCCTTTCGGTGAAGAGAGTCATACCTTCCTGGACTCTGTACTGTCTTCCCGAGGCCTCAATGATGGCATACACCTAAGAGCCACCTCCTCATGCACTAAAGATGTGCTGAAACAAGGTACCCACAGGGATTTTTGACCCGTTTCATGCACAGAAAAACCGCTCGCGATCAAAATTCTATCATAACTGGTCTCTCATGGGAACTCCACCGGTAACTTTTTCTTTACGAAACCACCCGGACCCGCTCCGCCAAGAAGGGGTGATTTCCTTCAGGAGGCGTGTTGACACTCTTACAGACCGTGATATAATCAAATACGGTAATGGAGGCGTATCCTAATTGGCTAAGGAGCCGGTCTCGAAAATCGGTGGGGTTGACGCCCCTTGTGGGTTCGAGTCCCACCGCCTCCGCCAGTGCGACTCAATCGTTGAAAGATGGTTGAGTCTTTTTATTGGAAGGACCTTCGCTCTTCATTGGAGAGGGTGCGAGCAAGTCGCACCTGCGATGGAAGGTGGTAGAATCTTTTAGAGGAGATTAACAACTCCTGGAGAGAATTGTAGTCCGTAAACGGAAATCTTTGAACTGGAACGGCTCAGAACTTACCGTTACTGGCGCGGAGTGTTAATGGGAGTCTATGACAATGAACGGAGGGCGTTATCGCCCTCATTTTTTGGAGGTGGTATAGTGTACCTTGAGAGAGTAGCGGCTCTTCTTAAGGAGAAAAGCGGGAAGATAGACTACTCGGTACCCCGTGAATGGCTACCCGCAAATTACACCGGTACGGTGAAACTAAGAGATCGCTATATCTTCGTCGATCCTTCGGAGTTCGGTCACAGCATGGTGGGCGAGATTTTGAAAAAGAAGCGATCCGACGTTGATTATTCACAGTCTCTGGGAAGGACCAGGGGCGAAAGCGACAACTCCTGGTTGAAATCGGCGATAGTATACGGTGCCTTCGTCAGATCGACGACGGCCTACCCGCATTTCGACCCGGAACTGTTCTCCGATCTCCATTCTCCGGAATACTCGGAATCTGGGACCTTTTACAAGATGATCCTCATGCTTCCTTACCTTTCCAGAATGGGCTTCGACACGCTTTACTTTCTGCCTGTGACCCGTTACAGCGACGCCTTCAAGAAAGGGACTCTCGGGTCACCCTATTCGGTCAAGGACTTCTTCAGCATAGACGAGAGGTATCATGACCGACTCCTCGGTGACATGCGGGTTGACGAGGAGTTCAAGGCCTTCGTAGAGGCTGCTCACATAATGGGGATGAGGGTCGTCCTCGACTTCATTCCGCGCACGTCGGCCCGCGATTCCGACCTGATACTCGATCATCCCGACTGGTTCTACTGGATAGACGCGGCCGGGCTGCAGAAATACGGACCTCCAAAAATCGAGGGGTTGGGCTTCGCTCAGGCTAGCGTCGAAAATCTCGAAAAGATCTACTCTTCGTCGCAGGTCAAGAAGCATCTTTCGCTCTTCAGACCTTCTCCGGACAGGATTGCCCCGGAAAGGTGGACCAATTTCGTGAAGGCCAGCAGAGGGAAAAAAGAGTTTCTCGAGGTCCTGGCAGCGGAATTCGGCGTAATAACCCCTCCGGGCTTTTCCGACTGGATAAACGACAACCAGCCTACCTGGGACGATATAACCTTCCTGAGACTTTACAGAGATCATCCCGTTCAATCGAAGAAATACGTTTCCGCCGACCAGCCGCCGTATGTGCTTTTCGACGTTATCAAATCCTCCTTCTTCCCTGGCGCCGAACCGGCCGACGATCTCTGGAAGAGTATAGAGTCGATCATGCCCTTTTACAACGAGAATTTCGGCGTCGATGGCGCGAGGCTGGACATGGGACACGCCCTGCCGCGTGAACTGGAGCTGAGAATAATAGAAAGGGCGAAGTCGATCGATCCATCTTTCGCGATAATCGCCGAAGAGCTTGTGATGGGAAACGACAAGAAGGCGGCCGACTCAGGTTACGACTGCATACTCGGCAACACCTGGTGGATGGAGCCTCGCGTGGCGGAGGGAAAGTTGAAGGAGCTGGTCTATAAGGTTCTCCCGGATTTGAGAATAAAGACTCTCGCGAGTGTCGAGACACCGGACACCCCAAGGGCCGTCGCTCGTAAAAACGGCAGGGCCTTTTCCCGATTCGCAACCGTTCTAAACTTCTTTCTCCCCAATGGAATCACTTATGTCAACTCAGGACAGGAGATCTTCGAGATCCAGCCCATGAATCTCGGTCTGGACAACAGCGAGGAAGGCCGCTATGTTCTGAAACCTAACGATCCCTTCTATGGAAAACTGGCCTTCTTCGACCATTATGTGCTTCACTGGAACGCCGATGACGATATGATAGACCTCATCGCTTCGCTCTCGGTTTTAAGAAGAGAAAATCAGCCCCTTCTGGAAAGTAAATACCTGAAGCTCATGTGGGAAGAGGAGTCTCTATCTATCGGTCTCTTCTACTGGAATGGAACGAAAGGGTTGTTGCTCGCGGGCAACTGCGACTTTTCGAATATGAGGGACTTTTACGTCGATCTCGGCTACCATACCTGGAGGGGAGAACACAGAATCCACTGGAAGTTGAAAAATTCAGGAGCCTCTTCGCACTGGAACGTCGGAGGCAATTTCCATCTATCCCTGGGCCCGGGTGAAATCGTCGCGGCCACTGTAGAATAACGATCAGGCCCCGGAAGGGGCCTGATCTTTTATCGCTTCATTTCTTGGGTTCTACGAAAAACCTTATGGCTGTTCTCACTTCACCGTCGATCTCCACATCTGAAAAAGTTGGAATACACACTAGGTCGATTCCGCTCGGCGCCACATATCCCCTGGCTATGGCTATGGCCTTTATAGCCTGGTTCACCGCACCAGCTCCTATTGCCTGAATCTCTGCGACGCCCTTCTCTCTCAAAACACCAGCCAGGGCACCAGCGACTGCGTTTGGCTTTGAGTTCGTTGCGACTTTTAGAATCTCCATGATTGCTACCTCCTTTTTGCCACTTTCAAGCTATTGGGAGGATGGTATGGTGCGCCCGGCAGGATTTGAACCCGCAACCCTCGGAGCCGAAATCCGATGCTCTATCCGTTGAGCCACGGGCGCATTTCGAAGGATAAAGAAAAGTGGGGTGGCTGGCGGGGTTCGAACCCGCGACCGCCTGATCCACAGTCAGGCGCTCTTCCAGCTGAGCTACAACCACCATGAATAATCAGAGGATATGGCGCGCCCGGCAGGACTCGAACCTGCAACCCTCGGATTAGAAGTCCAATGCTCTATCCATTGAGCCACGGGCGCTGGAGCGGCCGACGGGAGTCGAACCCGCAACATTCGCCTTGGAAGGGCGATACTCTACCAATTGAGCTACAGCCGCATATACAGCTTGGTCGGGAAGACAGGATTTGAACCTGCGACCTCCTGTGCCCAAGACAGGCGCGCTTCCATCTGCGCTACTCCCCGTTCACGAATCCTAATATATCAGATTTTGGCCCTATCGTCAATAGTACAGGATTGTAATACTGCTGCATATTTTTACTGGAAGCAGCCCGTAAACCATCACTCCCAATAGGCATGTCAAAGATCTAGGCTGATATTTAGACGTTAATTGTATAAAGCGGTTCATGGCCATCGCCGTGTGAGGGGGACGATCGGTGACGTTGTAGTAGAATAAGTATCGAGGTGGTTTATTTTGGAGGCAATATACGCCAGCGAACTTGTCAAGAAATTCGGAGAGTTACGGGCCCTGGACAGTCTTTCGATAGAGATAGAAAAGGGAGACTTCTTCTGCCTTCTCGGCCCCAACGGCGCAGGCAAATCGACTTTCATAAGAGTTGCATCTGGGTTGATGAGACCGACTTCCGGTCTTGTGAGGGTCGCAGGCATGGATGTGACCACATCGCTTTCCAAGGTGCGCCGGAAGGTTTCTCTGGTTAGCGAGAAGGTAATACTCTACGACAACCTCTCGCCCGTGGAGAATCTGCTCTTCTTCGCGTCTATGAGCGGGAAAGGGAGAAAAGCGGCTCTGAGAAAAATTCTCGAGCTTCTGGAGAGGGTTGATATGCTCGACTGGAAGGACAAACCGGTGAGAGTCTTCTCCACGGGGATGCGTCAGAGGATCAATTTCGTGAGGGCGCTGATAAACGAGCCTGAGATAATTTTCATGGATGAACCGACTCTCGGCCTCGACCCCCACACGACGATCACCATAAGGGAGATGGTCGGAGAAGTCAACGGCTCGGGAACGACCGTTATTTTAACCACCCATCTCATGAGAGAGGCCGAGGGGATGGCAAGACACATAGGCATAATGCACAGGGGAAAGATGCTCGCCTCGGGTGATCTAGAAAGTCTGAGAAAGATTATCGGGGGCGATCTAGTGCGTTTCAAGCTCTCCGGAGAGAGTGTCGGCGATCTTACGGATATCGAAGGCTATATAGGCGACAGACAGCTCGACGGGTATCGCTTGCTGGAGGTAAAACCTTCGACCAGTATAGAAAAGGTCGTCTTTTCTCTGTCTAGCAGGGGTGCCAGGCTGTTCGATATCGAGCATGTGAGGCCGACGCTGGAGGAGGTCTTCATCGAGCTGACCGGTGAGGAAGGGTGTCCAAACAGACCGAAGAATCAACGATCCACTATAACGAATATTTAGACTAACTCCTAGAAAGGATGTGCGAAACATGACCGATATCAAGCGAAACGACACCGAGATAATAAGGGTTTCTAAGAGAGAGTTCAAAGGCCACGAATTTCTGGATCTGAGGATCTACTACGAGGGCGACGACGGACAGTACAAACCCACCAAGAAGGGCATAACGCTTAACCCAAAACTTGTCGGTGAACTCATAGAGGCCCTGAACAAAGAGAAGGATTCCGAACCGGAAAGAGAGTGAAAGAACCTTCGAACCGAAGGAGGACTTGAATATACAATCTTCGTAATCCGTGCCGAAAAATCCGTGTCGCCTGTGGGTTGAAACCTGCTGGTGTAAAATCCGGAGTCCGTTAGTTTAAGTTTCGCCCGGACTCCGGATTCCGTTCAGGTTCGCCGGAGGCTTTTCCGTTACGCGCCCCCGGTGACGGCTCCCTTTCTTTTATTTACCCTTCTCAGCTGTAAGAGAGAAAGGTTGACGACGGCCGCCGTCACACCCATTGTCAGATAGACAGGAACCGTTCCGATCCCGTCTAGACCGGCGCCTATCAGGGGTGAGAAGATCGAGAACGAAAGGTTGGCGCTCAAACTCACTATCGAGAGCATCGTGGCTCTGAAACTGTCTTCTACCTGGTTGTTCACGTAGAACCTCACCACCGGTGTGTACATGCCTCTTACCAGCTGTCCAGGCAGGAGAAGGACTATGGAGAAGAAACCGCGGAAGAGCAGAGGTAGAAGGTATGCTCCGGAGATCATGAATCCCAGCGCTATAAGGACCTTCCGGGGCCTCACACTTTCCACGGCTTTGACCATGTACCTCGAAGAGAAAGCGCTTACAAGATTGAAAACGGCGAAGACAACCCCGTAAAAGGCTACGTCGAGATTTATCAGTTTGAAATATGGCTCGTAAAGCCAGAAAGTCGCCCTGAGCATCACACCCATCAAAGCTGCGAAGTACATCGCCCAGCGTACTCTTGGCTTGTGAAAAGCCGTGTCGAAACACCTCACGATGTGAACAAGGTAGGACTGCCTGGATTTCATTCTTTCCGGCGGCTCAACGAACATGAGTGAAAAGATTCCCGATAAGAATAGCATCGCCACAGAGATCCAGAAAGGGATATAAGGGGAGAGAGAATAGAGAAAACCGCTCGCGATGGAGCCCACGGCCTGGCCTACGAATATATACGACATTGATGCGGCTTCTATATTGCTGTAATCGCCCTTTCTGTCGATTCTCGACAGGCTCTCGTAAAGTATCGCAGAATCGGCTCCCGAACTGAAAGTAAGTCCGAGGCCGAACAGGACTTCAGCAATCGCGAAGGCTGCAAAACCGTTCATAAAGATGTACATGGATAGACCAACCCCCATTATCAGGGAGGAGATAACCAGTGAAAATTTTCTCGAGATCCTGTCGGCGAGTGAACCTGTCGGCACTTCGAAGAGCACGACGGAAATAGCTGAGATGGATTGCAAAAGCATTATCTCCGAATAAGATAACCCTTTGAAGATCATATACGGCACGAGTACCGGTCCGATTATCAACATATTCTGTGAAAACCGAAAACGGTTGTAAACGCGAACGTTGCGTTCCATTTTCTCTATCATACGATCATCTCCCGAATAAAAAAAGGTGGCTCGCCGGCCACCCGCTATCGTTTGTGGGTAATACTCTCTATAGCCGGTATTTTCTCAACAGATCGTCGAGCGCCTCCCTCAGGAGCGAAGACTCGGTTCGATTGAGAAGTGCTGTCAGCTTCGCCAGTCCGTCGAGCTGGGATTTAAGGTAGTAGTTCGACTTGAGGACCATCTTCGACTCCCTTTCGAGCGGGGCGAAGATAACTTGCCCTCTCCCTCCCATCTTGGCTTTCCTCATGCCCTCTGACAGAAGGTTGAGAAGCTTCTCGACGGTCGATGCGTTCCTGGGATACTCTCCAACCGAACCGCTCACGGTGAACCTGACTGTCTTGCCCTTGCATTCGAAAGAGAGGTTGGCGATCGTGTGCTTCAGATCCTGCATCTCCATGAACAGAGTTTCTAAAGTGTATTCATCGCTGTAAACAAAGAACTCGTCTCCGAACCTCACGTACGAAAGTTTATCGGGGAGGTTTTCCTTCAAAGTCCTGTCTAGTATCTCGAAGACCCTGTCGCCGCAATCCCTGCCGAATTCGCTGTTAATCGCCGCAAATTTGTCGATATCCATGTCCGCGATCGCAAACGGCCCTTCCTTGGCTAATTGCTCCAGTCTGTTCTTCCATTCGTCGAAATTCATATTAGTACCTCCATATATATATAGGGATATATTACATGCTATATATTACTATATCTTATAAACGACATTAAGTTTCTACGCAACGGCCACTACGACTGATAGAATAGTTAGGATGACACCTAAACTCGTGGGAGTGATTCGATTGAAGTTTTGTGCGAAGATACTGCCGATTTACTTTTTTTGTCTGGCATGGACTTTCGCGACCGGCTTTGATATCCAGGGCCACAGGGGCTGCCGCGGACTGATGCCGGAAAACTCTCTTCTTGCCTTTGAGCATGCCTTAAAGCTGGGTGTTGACACGATAGAACTGGACACGGTCGTCACCTCCGATGGAGTAGTAGTGATCTATCACGATCCCTTTCTGAATCCCGAAAGGGTCCGCGAAAACGGACAATTCATAACTGAAAGGGTGTTAATCAAGAACCTGACGCTTTCTCGGCTCAGAGAGTATGATATCGGCAGCATAGCCGAACCCGGAAAATGGCCCGGTCAGCTTCAGGTAGATGGTCAGATCGTACCCACTCTCGAAGAAGTCATTCAACTGGTCGAAGTGCATAACTCGCTTTCGGAAAAGAAGGTCCGTCTGAACATTGAGATAAAGACCTCCCCGCTGGAGCCGGAGTTGACGGTCGCTCTACACGAGCATGTTGAGGGCGTAATGGACCTTGTTGAACGATACGGAATGGGCGAGCTCGTTATCATTCAGTCTTTCTTCTGGAAGGTCCTAAAAATAGTCGACGAAATCGACGGAAATGTCCTCACCGCGGCACTGATATCCTCGACCAACCTCGACAAAACGGTCTGGACCGACGGATTGAGGCTGCGGCAATTCGGCTTCGACATTGGTAAAATGCTCGCAAGTATCGGGGTGGATATAGTAGCACCCAGTTACACAATCATGGCAGACAGCTGGATACAAAGCGCACATAAGGCTGGACTTAAAATAATCCCCTGGACGGTCAACGACACTTCCGAGATGAAGAGACTGATAGAGCTGGGAGTCGATGGGATCATCACAGATTATCCAGACAGGCTTATACAGTTACTCAGGTGAGTTGGATGTCAGAATAAAGATAAGAGGCAAGAAGGTCAAGATCTTTTGCCCTTCTCACCTCTTTCACAAAAATGAACTTTCCCGCCTTTTCTTTACTCGCAGAGCTCTATTATCGCCTGGGTAAATATCTTCGCACTCGTGACCAGTTCGTCGATCACAGCGAATTCGTCGGCTCCGTGCATATTGTTGTCGGTCCCGGGCATTGTGCATCCGAAGCCCACACCGTTCTTCAGTCGATGAACGTAAGAGCCGCCGCCTATGGCGATGCAGTATCCCTTGTTTCCGGTGTAGAGTTCGTAGCATTTCAACAGTGTCTGGACGAACGGTGATTCGCCCGATACATGATGCGGTGGATACATGTCGCTGTTTTCAAGGTGTATTCTATGTTCGGCCAATCTCTTTCTGATCACGTCCGACAGGTTCTCTCTAGTGGCACAGAGCGGTGCTCTGCAATCGAAGGTTCCGCTAAAACTGGAACCGTCGTACTCCAGCATGTTCAGGCTTATAGTGAGATCACCCGACAGCTCGTCGCTCATGGCGACTCCGGCCGATTTACCCAGCCAGTCTCCGTGGGGGAAGATAGCGTTGAGAGCGCGGAGTTTTTCGATACCCGCGCTCTCTGGAAACGGGATCGAGGATACAAGTTCAAGTATCGCCGTCAGTGCGTTATTGCCTTTTCCCGGTGTAGCTGCGTGGACCTGTACTCCCTTCGCCTTTACAGTCGTAGTATTGCCGCCGGTCGAAAGGTCGAAAAAGACGCCCGTTCTTTCGCTTACCGCTTTGCAGTATCTCTCGATCTCCTCCGGTCCCATACCCTCCACGACTGCGATAGAATCGCCCGGTACCACGTTGCTCTTTACACCTGCTCTGAGAGCGGTAACCCGGGGCGTTTTGTTCGATCCTTCGAGCTCATAAACAAACCTTCCCTGAAGGCCTCCCTTTTCTATGTTGACCACCGGAAAGCCCGTATCGGGAGAGAAGGTCATCGGGGCCTCTGGTTCGATCCCGTAGTAGTACCTTATGTCTGAGGAGCCGCACTCCTCGTCCGTTCCGAGGATGAGCCTAACGCCGGCTTTAATAGGGATGTTCAGATCCTTCACTGCCTTCATCGCGTACAGCGCCGCCACGGCCGGACCTTTATCGTCGGTCGTGCCACGGCCGTAAATTCTGCCGTCTCTGACGAGCGGTTCGAAGGGTTCGGTGATCGACCAGCCGTTCCCGGCCGGTACGACATCCAGATGCGCCAGTATATCGAGTTTCCTTTCATGATCGTTCAGGTCTATCGCCCCGGCATAGTTGTCGTAATTATGGGTCTTAAATCCCATTTTGGAGGCTATCTCAAGCGCTACCGCCAGAACTTCAGCCGGCCCTTCTCCAAAGGGCTTTCCCTCCTTCGCTTCCTGTTTGTCGCTCTTGATCCTTACCAGTTTTGCGATATCTTCGACCATGAAATCCCTGTTCTTTTCAAAGTACTTTTCGATAATCTCTTTCATAGATAAATCCCACCTCTATTCATTAACGATTTTCGAGACTGTGTATCCGCGTTTTGAGGCCGCGTCGAAAAGAAAGCCCAGAGATTCCTCGATTTTCGACCTTGGCGCCGCAAAGTTCATACGGGAGAAGCCCTTCCCCTCGGTACCATAATTGACGCCCCTGTCCAGATCCATGTAGGCTTCGTTCAGAAGGAAGTAATAAAGCTCGTCCTCGCCGAGTCCTAGTACGCGCCAGTCTATCCACATCACGAAGGAACCTTCGACCTCCGACGCTGTGACGGCCGGAATCTTCCTGTCGAAGAATTCTCTTATCATGGATATGTTTTCCGACAGGTAGCTCCTCATCTTGGCGACCCAGTCTGCACCCTCAGGTCCATACCCGGCGCAGACGGCCGTATAGACCATAGGGTCGATGCTGCCGTAGTGATCGGCGTCGCGCTGTGTCCTAAACTTTTCTCTGGTTGATGGTTCCGGGATTATCATGTTGGCGTTGTTCACGCCTGTGAAATTGAAGACCTTTCCAAGCGATGTGGAGACTATCGATCTGCTCTCCGGTCCGGCGACGCTGGCATAAGGAAGGACCAGGTGACCGTTGAAGGTGATCTCTCCGAAGATCTCGTCGCTGAAGATCATAACGCCGTACTTCTCTGCTATGAAGGCGATTGTTTCAAGATCGGAACGCTCCCACACCCTGGCAACAGGGTTGTGCGGGTTGCACAGAACCATCATTTTGTTCCTTTCCACCTTCATACACTTCTCCAGGTCATCGAAATCCATGTGGTACTTCCCATCTCTGTATATCAAATGATTATAGACGATTTTTCTTTTTGTTCTTCTTACGGCCTGCTCGTACCTGTTGTAAACCGGAGGCTGCACTATCACGCCATCGCCCTCCACCGTGAAGGCTCTGATAGTTGTGGCAACCGAGTGGATCGTCCCGTAAGTCGGCACTATCCAGTCGCTCTGCACCTCCCAGCCACGCATGTTTCGCATCCACCAGCGGACGCTCTCGAGATACTTTTCGTCGGCCAGCGTGAAACCCATGAGGCCGTTCTTCGCCCTTTCGACGAGAGCTTCGATTATGACGGGCGCTGTCTTGAAGTCCATCTCGGCACCGGCGTAGCTTATGAGATTCATTTTCTTCACTATCCCGGGAGTATATATATATTTCATGTTACCCTGGTTCTCTCTGTTGACTAATGTTTCGAAATCGTATCCCATTCTCCACTCTCTCTAATCTCGATTATGGCCTCTATCTCAACCGTAAAGTCCATCGGAAGCTGGTTCGTGCCGACGGCCGTTCGTGTGTGTCTCCCTGCTTCGCCGAAAATATCGTAGAGTAACTGCGAGGCGGCGTTGGCAACTATATGCTGATTTGTGAAGCCTGTTTCGCTGTTCACGAAAGCCTGGAGCTTCACGATGTCGGCTACCCTGTCGAGATCTCCCAGGTATTCCCTGACGGCGGCAAGCATATTTATGACGCACAGCCTTGCGGCCTCCTGAGCGTATTCTATGGATCTTTCACTTCCGACTTTACCAGTATAGATGGGCTTGCCGTCTTTCATGGGTACCTGGCCCGAGATATACAGAGCCTTTCCCAATCTCTTCACCGGAACATACATCGCACCGGGAAGCGGGGACGACGGCAGTTCGATCCCCAGCTCCTCTATTCTCTTCTCAATAAACATTGTTTTCTCCTTCTGAGCGTATGTATCTATGTCAACCGCTTTCCTTTATATATTTATAGATCGTGTATCTAGAGAGGTTTAGTCTCCTGGAGACGTATGGGACGGACTTCGAGAACGCGAAAGCCTTCTCGCGTTTCAGAAGGCTTATAAGTCTCAGTCTATCGGATTTCGTAAGGCTTTCGATCGGCTTTCCTATCGCCTCCAGGCAGCTGTTGAAGATCGACGAGAGTTTGTTCTCACCGGCTTCGCTGATCGCCGACTGAAGATCCGATTCGACCCTGGTGAAGTTCTCCAGCATTCCCGAGAATTCCCGCATATATGTGAAGTCGTAGTTTATTCCGAGCGCGTAGTGGTACCCCTCGCCCTTCAGATGGAAAGTCGTCGATTTTATGAATTTTCCGGACTTATATACGGCCAGATGGTTTACGAAATCGCTTTCGAGATATGAAGACCTGTATTTTGCGAGATCGCCGTATACATCTTCGGTCGAGCCGATTTTTCTGTTGGTGATGTGCCCGTTGTATATTACGACTATCGGATGCTTTGGAACACTCATATCATGTACCAGAGTTTCGCAGTTGCTTCCGAACATTTCGGCTATTCCCCTAGCCACTCTGTTTAGAAAGTCGAGCGCCTCTTCTCTATCCATAATCGACTCACTCCCTCTTCTTGTCGAATGTGTCGATGTAGCTTCATGTTATTTTCCACTTATCTGTAGCCTCTCTATCAACAGACTCGGTGCGCCTACACAGTAACTCTTGCGCAGGAACTCCTCGATGTACAGATCCCCTCCCACGGCCAGCACCCGCGCGAAGAGGCCGATCAGCTCACCGTTCATCGTCATCCCGGTGACGTTGCGATCCTCTCTCCCGTTTTTTATAACTGTTCCCCTGCAGGGTATGGAAAACCCTCCCGAGCCGATGTTTATCGAGTGGAAAACGTCGTACGAGTCGGTAATGTAGATTCCGTTTCCCAGTTCTTCGAGCAGCTCTCCCACAGACTTGCTTCCAGGTTCTACGTGGATGATCCTGGGAGTTACTATGATATCGGTCGGAATCGAGCCGCTGAGCAGGGCGTATCTACCGGCATTGCCGCTCGAGGACACTCCCAGTCTTGTGGCGCTAGTAATATTGTGCATCAATCCGACGAGCCTTCCTTTATCGACAAGAACCTGTTTCACGCAAGGACTCCCCTCGCAGTCGAATTCGTAACGATACCCTGTGAGTTCATGCGACGGCGAATCGACTACCGAAAAGAAGGACGATCCGATCGCTTCTCCCAGTCTTCCCGATAATGCCGAGGAGCCATCGTCGTATTTGATCCCGCTGAAGAGCTGCCAGGCCGTCATCAATATGTTCGTGACTACGGTGGCGTCTAGCAGAACTCTATACTCGCCAGACTCGATTTCGGTCGCGTCGTACTGGTGGCCGAGGTTGGCGGCAATCCTTTCCTTTAATCCCGCGAGATCGAGACGGTTCGGATCCTCTGCGCTCGTGTAACAGGAGGTGTTGTACTGCAGGCCGTTCTTTTCGGCCATAACCGTCGCCGTCGCACTGTAGAGATTCATGGACGCTTCGACGTCGAGTCCGCGGGAGTTAATCACGCTTCTGGAAAAACCTTCGGCCCTGATTTCGACCGTAACGCTCGATATATATTGATCGGCGCTCCTCATGACCTCTTCCAGCTCTCTTGCGGCTTTCTTCATCGACAGTATGCCAGGGTCGGCTATTCCGTTAGGTGACGCCCTTCTCACGAAGGCTCCATTGAGTCTGTCTCTCTGTTCTCGCTCCACCAGACTGGAATTTCCAAGCGCTTTCATGAGGACCTCGCCTGGTTCTTCTTCCAGATCCTGCGTGTAGGCGTACCCGGTCTTGTCACCTGAAGCCCGTACGAAGAGCTCTGTGGTGTCGGACGAGCCGGTCTCTACGATTTCCCCGCCGGAACGCTTGACCAGTGTGCTGACCCTCCGTTCGGCATCTACCTCAGCCTCGTACACCCCTTCTGGAAGGCTTCCCAAAGCGTGACGATATCTATCCAGGTAACTCATGATCAATCCTCCCCGCCGACTGACATACGCGATATCCTCATTCTGGGCTGGAAACTGGTGACAGTACACAACCCCGAATCGGCTCCGCAGAAACTGCCGCCTTCGTTTTGAAGCTTTCTCCCGACCATATCGACCCTCTTAATCATGTCTATGCCCCTCCCGTTGAGGATGAAACCGCTCCTGAGTCTGTGGGAGATCCTGCCATTCTCTATCCAGTAACCTTCACTGACTGCAATCGAGAACTCCCTGCCACCCGTGCCGCCTCCAAGCTTCTTCACGAAGAGACCCCTATCAACAGAACGAATCATCTCTTCATCGTCGTCGTTGCCGGCGGCCAGATAAGTGTTGCTCATGCGGGGTACCGGAGCGTACATGTATCCCTGCCTCCTCCCGCTTGCCGTAGAAGGGATTCCCAGTTTTCTACCGCACAGCCTGTCGCACAGGTAGCTCCTCAGAATTCCGTTTTCAATGAGGACGTTCTTGCGTGTCGGGAAGCCCTCGTCGTCGATGGCAGCCGAACCGTAAAGACCTGGAAGCGTTCCGTCATCGATCAAAGTAACCTTCTCTGAAGCGACGGCTAGCCCTATTTTACCGGCGAAGTCGCTCGCGTTTCTCGAGACGGCCGAGGCCTCCAGCTGGTGGCCGCAGGTCTCGTGCCAGAATGTACCGCAAGAGCCGGCCTCGAAGACGACCGGCACATTGCACGATTTTACCGGCACGGCCTTTAGATCTGCGGCCATATCTCTTATGAATTCCCTGGCGAAGGAGGTATAATCGTTTTTTGTCCTGAAGGCTTCGAAGCCCTGCGGACGTGTGTAATCACCCCATTCGTACTTGAAAAGCCTTTCGGCCTCTACTGTAGCCTGGAGTCTCAGTCTGCTCGTTATTCGCCTGTCTTCGGCATTTAGTCCCTCGCTGTTGAATATCACGACCTTCTGATCTGTGTCGAAATAATCGACATTGAGCTGCCTGATGGTTTCTCCGGCGTTTCTGGCGGCAAGATCCGTCTCGCGCACGACCCTGATCTTCTCCCTGAGGTCCACCGAAGAGGGATAGATCTCGAATCTGTTCGGATTTACGGTCTTTTGCATAGAAAGCTTTTTGCCGTCCATATCGCCAGATCGCCTTCTTAAAGCGCCCAAAAGCTCGCCTGCCCTTTCGGCGCAACCTGTGAGGCTCTGCAAACTAAGATTGTTGGTATATACGTACACACTGTTGCGGCCATACAACACGTATATTCCGGCCCCTTTGATCCGCACCGTAGTGACTCCGCTTATCGTCCCACCAGAGCATTTTATATTCAATTCGTCCTTATCCTCCAGGAAGATCTCGGCGAAGTCACCTCCCGAGGACAGAGCCTTTCCTATAACTCTCTTCAGATTATCTACTTCAAGTTCAAGCAAAGCAAAGCCTCCTTTTTAATCGTAATTGAGAAGGGCTGTCTTCCAATGAGAGCGTCAGGCGTCGTTCTTGGAAAGACCGAGAAGAACAATTCTCCGTCCACCGTCCTCCGAGAATAGCGGAAGGAGCCGTCCTTGGTTCTTCCACCACTTCTCCTACTCCCTCACCAGCTATCGCTGTGGACCATGTGGCAGGCTACCATGTGGCCGTTGCCTGCGTATATTAAGAATGGCCTCTCCCTTTTGCAGATTTCCTTCGCGAACTTGCATCGCGATGCGAAACGACAGCCTGGGGCGGGGTTTATCGGACTGGGAACCTCTCCCGAAAGCAGATCGTGTTTGTGGCTCTTCTCGTATTCGGGATCGGCTATCGGAACGGCCTCAAGCAATCCGATCGTATAGGGGTGCAGAGGATTCAAAAAGAGTTCTTCGGTCTCGGCCTTCTCAACAAGTGTACCCAGATACATAACGATTGTATCGTCGGAGATGTATCTGATTATACTTAAATCGTGAGCTATGAACAGGTACGTCAAATCCAGCTTCTTCTGGAGATCTATCAGAAGATTTATGATCTGGGCCTGTATCGAAACGTCAAGCGCCGAAATCGCCTCGTCGCATACCAGGAACTCCGGCCCTACCGCCAGTGCCCGCGCGATCCCGATGCGCTGGCGCTGCCCGCCGCTGAACTCGTGTGGGAAGCGGTTGGCATGCTCGCGATTGAGACCGACCATCTCCAGCATCTGGTATATCCGTTCCATGCGTTCCGATCTGGTACGGCACAGTCTGTGAATATCGATGCCCTCACCGATTATTGAGCCGACGGTCTTTCTCGGGTCGAGCGAAGCGTAGGGATCCTGAAAGATCATCTGCATTTTTTTCGTGATCTGCCGATATTTTTTGTTGTTCAGCTGGTGGACATCGATCCCGTTGAAGAGAACTTCCCCCTCGTCGGGCCTGTAAAGATGCATGATAGTCCTTCCCACGGTGGTCTTTCCGCAGCCGGACTCGCCAACCATTCCAAGTATCTTTCCCCGTTCTATAGAGAAGTTTACGTTATCGACGGCCTTTAGAACCTGGCTCTTGGATATATAAAAGTATTTTTTAAGGTTCTTGACTTCGAGAATAGTTTGATACATCTCACATCACATCCTTGCAGGAACTCTCTCCGGAGTGCCTCTTCACCACGTACGGTTTCACGCCCGGAGCCCTGGCATCCAGAAGCCAACAGGAAGCCCAATGGCTATCCCCGATCTCCCTGGACGGCGGGTCGTTCTCCTTACAGACTTTCATACGATAGTCACAGCGATCGTAGAAGCCGCAGCCGATAGGCGGCATGAAGAGATCCGGAGGAGTCCCTTTGATCGTCGAAAGCTTTTCCGTTCTCTTCTTCCCTACGGCGGGAACGCTGCTCAAAAGCCCCCACGTGTACGGGTGACGCGGAGAGTAAAAGATGTCATCCGTCGTTCCGCTTTCGATGATCTTTCCGGCGTACATTACCGAAATACGCTCGGCGAATCTGGCAACTATTCCGAGGTTGTGAGTGATAAGAACTATGGCCATTTTCAACTCCCGTTTTAGATGGTTCATCATTTCCAGAATCTGTGCCTGCGTGGTGACGTCCAGAGATGTGGTCGGCTCGTCGGCGAAGAGTATCTTTGGATTGCAGGCCAGTGCGATCGCTATCATGGCTCTCTGTCTCATTCCCCCCGAAAACATGTGAGGATAGCGCATGACGTTCTTCTCTGGGTCGTGTATGCCGACCTCTTTCAGTAGCTTTACGCTCCTCTTCATCGCTTCGGCAGCAGAGATTTTCTCGTGCTTCATTATCCCCTCACATATCTGTCTCCCGATCCGCATGGTAGGGTTAAGGCTGGTCATGGGGTCCTGGAAAATCATCGACATCTCCTTCCCCCTCAACTTCTCCATCTGCCTGTCGCCGTAATCGGTAATATCGTTGCCGCAATAGATTATCTTGCCTGCCTTGAACCTTCCTGGAGGTGTCGGGACAAGCTTCATGATCGATTGTACCGTGACGCTCTTTCCACAGCCGGACTCTCCAACTATCGCAAGCGATTCACTCTTGTTCACGTAGAAGGATACGCCCCTAATAGCGTGGACTTCACCGGCGTAGGTATCGAAGGAGTATTCCAGATCGTTGACTTCCAGTATCTTATCGGACATCGCAAAATCCCCCTTCATCGACGCAATTTCGGATCGAGCGCATCCCTGAGGCCGTCTCCGAAAAGGTTGAAGGAAAGCATCGTCAGGGAAATCATGATCGCCGGTATGAGAAGCTGTGACGGATAGATCCTGAAGACAGAAACGCCAAGATTCGCCAGCTGTCCCCAGCTGGGTATAGGAGGTTTTATTCCCAGCCCTATGAAACTGAGATAGGCCTCCTGGAAGATGGCCGCAGGAACGCCCAGCGTCATGCTCACGACGACGATCCCCAGTGTGTTCGGGACGAGGTGCTTGAAAATGATGTAGCCGTGCGAGGCGCCAAGTATACGCGAAGCCAGCACGAACTCCTCTTCCTTGATCTTCAGGATGAGACCGCGAACGTTGCGGGCCGAACCCATCCAGCCGGTTATCGCGAAGGCCAGTATGAGTGGGACGGGACCGGAGCCGATCACCAGCATAATCAGGATCACATAGATCATCTGAGGAATACAGATAATTATGTCAATGAGTCTCATTATTATCATATCCACCTTGCCGCCGAAGTAACCCGATATGCCCCCTATCACTATTCCTATGAGACTTGGAATTATCGAACCGAAGATCCCCACCGCGAGAGATACTCTTGCCCCCACCCAGGTCCGAACCCACAGATCTCTTCCAAGTGAATCGGTACCGAACCAGTGCTCTGGCGAAGGTGCAGCGTTTATGTTTTTAAGATTTTGCTGGCTGTAAGAATACGACGACACCTCTGGAATAATTATCGAGAGAAGCGCTATCGTCAGAATGATTATGAGTCCGCCCATCGCTACTTTGTTCTTTAGAAGTCTTCTCCAGACGTCCTTCCAGAATGAAATACTGGGACGGGTCAGAGCCTCCGATTTTCCTTCATCTCTTTGGACGAATTCGAACTCGTCGTGTGGTATATTCGCGTCTTTTATCATGGCAGATACCTCACTTTGCGATTCTGATACGCGGGTCAACTACCCCGTAAGCGATATCGACCAGGAAGTTTGCAGTAACCAGGAAGGCCCCGAAGAAGACGGTCAGCCCCATCGTCATAGTGTAATCCAGACCGGTAATCGAGTTGACAAAATGCAAACCCAGCCCCGGGATCGCGAAGATCTTCTCGATCACAAAAGTCCCCATGAGTACACTGGCGACCATCGGCCCAAGCATGGTGAGTATTGGAATCAGCGCGTTCCTGATTTCGTGGCTCCAAACGATCTTTCCCTCGCTCAGACCCTTCGACTTGGCTGTCTTAACGTAATCTTGAGTAGTGACTTCCAGCATGCTGGCCCTCATGATTCTGGTGAGCGTCGCCAGTAATCCAAGAGCAATCGCGACCGTTGGAAGGATCTTGTGCATCTCAGTAGTCCATTGAGCCATAGGCAGAATCTTGAGCTTCAACGCGAAGACGAACTGGAGAAAAGAGCCCAGTATGAAGCTCGGTATCGAAACACCTATAACCGAAACCACCACGCACAGATAATCAACGGCCTTACCGCGTTTCCTCGCCGAGGCGATTCCCAGGAAGAGCCCGATTGGTAAAGCTAGTGCGAGCGATCTAAGGCCAAGATCTGCCGAAACCGGAAAGGCCTTTGCTATGATGCTGTTGACCGTTCTGTTGGTGTATTTCAGTGAGTACCCCATGTTCCCCCGAAGCAGATTTCCCATGTATGTGAAGTACTGCTCGAAAATCGGCCTGTTCAGACCGTAGTAATTCATCATTCTTTCCTGCATCTCTACGGTCAATATCTGGTCGGTTTGAAAGGGGTTGCCCGGCAGAACCCTGAGGAGAAAAAAGGTTATCGTTGCAAGCAGCCATAGCGTCAATAAGGAGATCCAGAACCTTTTAAAGACGTATCTAATCATCGCTTCACTCCTAAATCTCTTTCACTTAAAAAAGGCAGCCGCCGACAACAGATCTCCAGCGGCTGCATCGAATGCTGATTGAATAAACCTTATCTCAATGCTCTATGTACGCGTAGATGAACTCGATCGAACCGGTCTGTCTTCCATAGTGGAGACCCTTCACGTATTCGCGGTGAAGGTACGCCGAACCGGGTGTCCAGAGTGGAGCAACCGGTGCCTGGTCGAGAATGATGGCTTCGGCCTTCTGGAGTAGCAGCATCTTTTCCAGGATATTCGGATTGTTACCCTGCTGCGCTATAAGATCGGAATACTCCTGATTGTTCCACCTGGCGTAGTTGTTGCCGTTGCCGATGGTGAAATTGTTCAATATCGTATCGGGATCCACACCCGTTGACTGTCCGACCAGGAATATATCGAACTGACCGGAGAGAAGCGCCCCGATAGCCTGTGGAACCGGCAGTATCTTGATCTCAACTTTAACGCCCAAAGAGTCCTTCCAACCAGCCTGTAGCGCTTCGGCGTACTGTTTGTGGACCGGCGAGTCCATGCATACGTAATTTATCGCCGGAAGGTCGGTCGGTTTTGAAAGCCCCATCTCGGCGAGCGCTTTCTGAAGGTATGCTTTGGCCTGTTCCACATCTCCGTCCGGTGGAACGCCCGTAGAATTGGGATAGGTTTCCGTGACGGGTTTGCCATCAAGCATTATGCTGGGATCAATCATGCGATCGACGGCGAGCGACCCCGGAGAGGATATTGCAGCAACGATCGAAGCTCTGTCGATTGCAAAACTCAGCGCCTTGCGCAAATTCATGTTACTCATTACCAGCCCGTTGGAGCAGTTGAATGCCAAATATTGAAGAGTACCGCCGCTTCTGCTGCCGTATTCGGGATGCATTATCGTCTGTACCTTCGAGATCGAGTAAATAGCGTCGATCTCTCCCAGATCGTACATACCAACCCGGGTGTTCTCATCGGGAATTATCAACTCTACTACTTTCTCTAGCTTCACACTGTCGGCGTTCCAGTAAAGGCGATTCTTTTCGAGGGTGATACTGGCACCCTGCACCCATTCTTTGAGCACGAAAGGACCGCAACCTATGAACGTCTGGGCACTTGAGGCGTAGGACATCCCATATTTCTCGACGTAATCCCTCCTTATCGGGTAGAAGTTGATACCCTCGGCCATCTCTGAAATAAAGAAAGGATCGCTGTAGGCGAGAGTTATAACCAGTGTCCTGTCATCGACCGCCTTTATGCCGACTAGAGAGGTATCGGTTATCTCGCCGCTGTAATAAGCCTTAGCATTCAGGATCGAGTCGAATTCGGAAACCTGTGATGATCCGGTTTCAGGGCTCAGCGTTCTAAGAAAAGAGTATTCGAAGTCCTTTGCCGTCACCGGTACCCCGTCGGACCACTTCGCATCGCGGAGATGAAAAGTATAGACTGTGCCATCTTCGGACACATCGTAAGATTCGGCGAGGCCTGGGACGATGTTGTTGTAGCTGTTTCTGATCAGAGCCTCGTTCAACGCATACATTATCAAGGCAGACATCTCGTCGTTCATCTGGCTGACATCCAGTGTCATTACGTCGTTGTGGCCAGCAAACGTAAAGATCTGTGGTGCGGCAACGGCCGCGAAGCAAAAAGCTGGAATAGCTATCAGTGCAATCAGAACAACACTCACTCGTTTTTTCACGATCCTCACCCTCCATTTGCCTCTATTGTCTTGTCCACCGCCTCGCCGGATAGGCGTCAAAAACGGCAGAGTTATCCGCTGTATTTATCTCAAGGTCGATGATAAAAATACTAGCACATTTATAGACAAAATGTCAATTTTTTACTTTACAAATTGTGTATAAAGAACGCGGACCGTGGTACTGTATTCCCTGCGGGCGATCGTAAAAACACTTTTATCCTCCTGGAGTATAATTCTAAGACCAAAGCCAGTAGATATAAGAGATAGGGGAGCAGATGTCGAAGAAGAGTGTTGGATTCGGAAGGTTCTTGAGACGATACATAAACGATGAAATGAAATTCAGAAAGTGGCTCAATCTAGGAATCGCTTTCGAGAACTTCAGACGTCGCTACTTACCCTCGCGCAAGGCACGGTTTCTAAGGATCGTCAACAGTCTGGCAGTCGAAGAGGTTTATTACTCCCTGACCGGAAGGGAAACCGCCTGGGTCAACCTGCTCGCCCCTTCGGAACTTCTTCTGCCTCTGGGTATCAATCCGGTATCGGCCGAGGGAGTATCGGGCATGCTTGCCTCGATGCATCTCGAAGGTTTTGCGATATCTTCGGCCGCCGAATCGGGTATTCCAGACTCGCTCTGCACTTTTCACAGGGCTTCCCTCGGGGCTTCCATCATGAAGCTCTTTCCGGCTCCTAGATTCGTGATGACCTCCACGATCTTCTGCGACGGGAACCTGCCTACCTTCAAGAGGATCTCCCGGGAATACCGGGTGCCCTTCATACTGATCGACGTTCCCCGGGGCCGCATGAAGAGCTCCGTTGGGTACGTGCATTCACAGCTCAAGGAGGCGATAGGGCTCATAGAGGAGATTACTGGAAAGCCTTATCCAATGAACCTCCTGAGTGATACGCTCGCCATCGAAAGGCAAACGGTGGAAAATCTTACGCGGGTTCGAAAAGAGATGAAAAGCTCTCATCTTCCGCAGGAGCTGTACGAGTACATGAACTCGCTTTATGTGATGCACACGCTCGCCGGCGACGCTAGGCTAAAGAGGGCATCCGAGGAGTTCGGAAGGAATCTGATCACGGACAGGTCTGAGCAGAAGAAGATTCTCTGGCTACACATCCCGCCCTACTACGACAACGAGTTGTTCAAGATCTTTTCGCCGCAATCGAAGCATACGGTGGTCGGCAACGAACTGATGTGGGACTGGCTCTATCCGGTGGAACCCTCCAGACCGCTGGAGAGTCTGGCCGAGAAGCTCGTCTTTAATCCCCTGTGCGGAGGGGTCGAAGACAGGTGGAAACAATGCGCCTTTCTGGCCGATGATTTCCGAGCCGACGGGATCGTTCACTTCACCCACTGGGGATGCAGGCAGTCGGCGGGAAATGTGAGTTATCTCAAGAAGATGTTCGAATCTAAAGGGATTCCCTTCCTGGAGCTGACAGGCGACTGTGTCGATCACACCTCAGAAGGGGCCGGGCAGTTGAGAACGCGTGCTCAGGCCTTTCTCGAGATTCTGGAGGGCAAGAGATGATACTATACACGTGCAGCTATATCCCGCTGGAGATCCTTATGGGTACCGGTAAAGACTTCGAGAGGTTGTTGAGCGCGGCTTCGTCGTCCTGCCACGAGCTGGGCTGCAATCTATGCGGCTATGCCAAAATTGTTTACGGAGCCGGTATGGAGCTTGATAAGGGCGATCTTCTCCTGGTGGCCGATTCGTGCGATGCGATGCGCAGGGTCGGCGACCTTCTGAGCGAAAGCTCCAGGGCAGGAGTATTCATGATGCGTCTCCCATGGAAGAGAGATGAACGGGCGGTAGAATTCATGGCCTCGGAAATCCTTCGCCTGATCGAGTTTCTCGAGGAAAAAGGGATCGACGTGAATCTATCGGCTGGAGTGGAGCGCTTCAACGGCCTGATCGACCACGTTCGATCGCTGGAGTCAACGCTCGTAGGCCGCGACCTAACGGAACTCTATCTTTCTGCTCTGAACGGTCTGAAGCACGACCCGACCGGCTCGAGGGTCAAAAACAAAACGGCAGGAAAGGATTTTGGTCTGGCAGGTGGAATCGTGGACATGAGTGAGATAGACGCTATAATCGAGAGTGCGGGCGGGGTTATAACCCGTAACGACACCTGCCTGGGTGCCCGGCCCTTCGCATCCAGAACTCGTGTCGGAGAAGATCCGGCGTTCTATGTGGCGCAGAGGTTGATTGGCTGGCGGGCGCCGTGCGGGAGATTTTCGGAAGAATCGAAGGACGAGTGCGAGGGACTTGACGGGCTGCTGTACGCCATACCGAAGTTTTGCGACTTCTACGATTTCACGCGCAACACCTCCAATTCGAAGATATACAGGGCCGAGATCGATTACCCCCTCAACTCCCACGGACAGATAGCCACAAGAGTGGGAGCCTTGCTGGAGAAGAACTTGGCCCGACGATCAGAAATTGAAAGAGGTGAAAGATCGGTTTTTTTAGGTATAGATTCCGGTTCCACAACCACCAACGGAGTATTGACTGATTCGACGGGAAAGATACTACGCTGGAAGACCATCAGGACGGGAATTAACGCTCTGGCTTCGGCCAGGCGTCTTTATGAAGAGCTGCTCTCGCAGTCCGGCGGATCTAAAGAAGAGATAGCACGAATAGTCGCGACCGGTTACGGCAGGGAATTGATCGACTTCGCCGATGAAACGGTAACAGAGATCTCCTGCCACGCCAGAGCCGTTGCGAGGCTCTTCCCGTCGGCCATTGGAGTCGTTGACATCGGGGGACAGGACAGCAAGGTGATAAAGCTTTCCGCAGAAGGGAACGTGGAGGATTTCTCCATGAACGACAGATGTGCCGCCGGAACGGGCCGCTTTCTCGAGGTCATGGCGAAGGTTCTCGAACTGGATACTGGAGAGATGGCCTCACTTGCACTCCGTTCCTCCAGAGAGCTTTCGATCAGTTCAGTCTGCACCGTTTTCGCAGAATCCGAAGTTGTGTCTCTCATAGGTAGAGGAGAGAAGATTGAGGACATATCGGCCGGTTTATTCAACGCGATTGTGAAAAGAGTGGCCGCGATGTACGTGCGCCTCGGCTCTCCGGAACCGCTGGTCTTCACCGGTGGAGTGGCGAGAAACGCAGGAGTTGTGCGCTCCATGGAAAGAGTGTTGAAGAGAAAAATTACCGTCCCCGAAGTACCGGATATAATGGGCGCCTACGGCGCAGCGCTCTTTGCCATGGATATCCCGGGAGAAAAAGGGCAGTGATCTAAATCGGGCAACCATACAGGCTAAAAGCGACCAGCGTTGTGACTCTTTCCATCGATTCACTGATGAATCAACGAAAGTATAGTCCGGTTTTTTGTATAATAACAACAAACGTACCTTAAGCCTGGATGGTTTTCAAGGGAGTGTTGAAGTTTGAACTGGTTTGGAGCGGCGTATTACCCGGAACACTGGTCCCGGGAAAGATGGAAAGAAGACGCAAGAGTAATGGCATACCTCGGTATCAACGTCGTGAGAATAGGCGAGTTCTCCTGGGGCGTGGTGGAGAAACGGCCAGGTGAGGTCGATTTCACTCTACTGGACGAAGCGATCGAGGCGCTGTATTCCGAGGGTATAAGGATCATAATGGGCACTCCGACGGCAGCTCCGCCTTCGTGGCTTCTCAAGAAATACCCCGAAGTACTGAGGGTAGCCGGTGATGGAAGAAAGCCCGGCACCGCTGGCCGTCGCCAGTACTGCTTCAACTCTCCGCGTTACCGTGAAGAGACGGAGAGGATAGTAGGCATATACGTAGATCACTACGGGAAAGACCCCAGAATAATCGCCTGGCAGGCCGATAACGAATACGGCTGTCATGGTTCGGCGCTATGTTACTGCAACAACTGTGCAGGAGCTTTCAGAGAGTGGTTGAGAGAGAAGTACGGAACTCTGGACAATCTCAACCAGGCGTGGGGAATGGTTTTCTGGAGCAACATCTGTAGCGACTGGGAAGAGATAAACCCTCCCAAACCCGGTCCTGTATCATACAACCCCTCTATGGTATTAGATTATAGACGCTTCTCTTCCGATTCGGTAATCGAATATCATGACATTCATAAAGAGATAATCAAGAAGAACAGTAAAGCCCCGCTGACCCACAATCTCATGGTCAATTTCACCGATATCGATTATAGAAAACTCGCCAAAAGGATCGATTTCGTATCCTGGGACAACTACGTGGCCGGGGAGTACGATCCCGATCTGCAGGCCCTTAACCACGATCTGATGAGATCTCTGAAGAAGGCTCCCTTTCTGGTGATGGAACAACAACCGGGAAGGGTCAACTGGCGTCCTGTAAACAACACCTACCCTTCCGGACAGCTGGCCTTCTGGATCAAGCAGTCCGTCGCACACGGAGCCTTCGGTTCTCTTGTTTTCAGGTACAGACAGCTCCCGTTCGGGGCCGAACAGTTTCACAGCGGTCTTTTGAATTACGACGGAACGATGACGGAGAGGGCCAGAGTCTTCGCGGAAACTATCGAGGAGTTGCGAAACTGGAAGATTGAGGACCCGGAAAAAGAGGCCGCGATCTATATAGACTACGAGAATTTCTGGATAGGTGAGACCGACAACCTAAACGGCAAATTCAGGTTGCTGTTCGACTCGATACTGCCAATTTACAAAGCCTTCAGGAGCTTCGGCTACAACATCGATTTTCTCTTTCCAGGCGAGTCGCCGCAGGGTTACTCCTTCGTCGCCGTCCCTTCGGCCTTCAAGATCGAGGAGGACTTCGTCAGGGAGCTGTTGAACTTCGAAGGGAAGATATTCATCACCGCCATGACGGCCCAGAAGGATAAAAACAACAACATCCGGATGCAGAAGGCCGACGATTTTCAGCTTCTGACAGGAATTCGCGTTGTCGATTTCGGAGGATTCGAAGGCCCGCTCAAAGTCTCGTCCGGCAAGAGTGTCTGTGATTGTGGCTTCGTGGCCGAGGAGATCGAAACGCTCGATGACTGCCAACCAGTAGCCAGGTTCATAGACGGACCTTTCAGGGGGAAACCTGCCGTAACGGTGAAGGGGAACTGCTGCTACGTGAGTACTATCCCGGACGTCGAATTGATAAAAAAACTCTTCCTCGAGGCTTCGATTGAAAGAAAAGCCGAAGGTTCAGCCAGGCTGTTGAGTATGAAGTCTTACAGGGTTATCTTGAACCCTTACCCGCACAGTATAAGGTTGAAGATCGGCGGAGAAACTCACAGCCTCCAGGAGTACGAAGTAAGAAGGATCTAGTTCCAGAGCGGCGCCTCACGCATCGATTTTAAAGACCCACTGGACATAAGTGCCAGAATCCACGAGAACCGTGTGGGCGACCGAAGCGGGAATCAGCAGCGATTCGCCCTCCTCGAGCGTGAATTCCTCGCTGGCGAGCATCTCGTCGCTGCGGTACTCGCCGTCGGCTATCTCCTGGATATCCCCGGTAAGTTTTCCTGTCTTGACGCGGGCCTTTCCAGAGATAACGACATAAAGGTCGTGCTGGTCGCGGTGTGCCTCCGGGCGACCCGAAAAGGGCCCGACGATCTTCACCGCTTTAGAAGAGAAGCCCTCCATACCCCTGGAAAAATCTCCCTCGTGAATTGAATATTTAATCGCTTTATCCACTCTTCCTCACCCCCATCGATCTGGATAACTGCAACACTCCGATTATACAGGGATCGGGCTCCGCTGAGGGCGGTTCGATTCCGACTGTTTTATCTGGAAGTCTGTAATAGAACTTCGTAAAAAAATCCACAACCAGCCTGCGGTAATGGGGATTCTTTCCCAGGCTGCCGCCCATTACCAGCACGGCCGGGTCGAGCGTATCGATCATGTTGGCTAGAAAACGCCCCAGAATAGCGGCTCCCCCGACAACGATCTCGACGTACTCCGGTTTGTTTTCTCTGGCAAGGTCGACTATCTCCTCCGTCGCGAGGCGCTTGCCGAGGAATCTCTCTACCTGTATGGAGAGGCCCCTTCCTCCGGCAACAGCCTGAAGACAGCCCCTGCGGCCGCAGGCACATTCCGGCCCGTCAGGAAGCACCGTAGTGTGGCCTATCTCTCCTGCAAAACCGTGAGAGCCGCGCATTATATGACCCGACGATACTATTCCCATACCGATGCCCGTGCTGACGGTTACGTAAACGAGAGAATCTATACCCGGCCGGGTCGACCACTCTCCGTAGGCGGCAGCGTTACAATCGTTTTCCACGATGCCCCGATCCCCGAAAAGCTGACTGAGCCTTTCGTGAAGATTTACATCCTTCCAGCCGAGGTTGGGAGACCATATCAACCTACCGGTCGAAACATCTACTGCCCCGGCTGTGCAAAGTCCCCAGTGCACCACATCCGGAGGATCGACGTATTTCGAGCAGACCTTCGCCAGTCTGGCTATGAAATTCTCTGGCCCGGCGGTGGAGTCCGTTGGAAATCTCTCCACATACAACGGCTTCACCTGGTCGTCTTCGAAGACCACCACCAGCGTCTTGGTTCCACCGACATCTATCGCCAGATCAGTCATCGATTATCCCCGCTGCAATCTTCATTCTGGAGATTCTCTCCGAAATCTCGCCGTATTTTCTCTCTTGGAGGAGCTCCGGGCTGGCTATGTAACTCCCCACACCGAGAGCGGCTGCACCCTCTTCGATAAAGGCCGCCGCGTTCTCGGGTGTGACGCCTCCAAAAGGCATGAATCTGGCCTGTGGGAACGGTCCCCTGTAGGCTTTCAAAAGACGGAGCCCTTCAAGCTCTCCCGGGAAAAGTTTAAGAATTGTAAAGCCCATGTTCAAAGCCATCTGGATCTCAGTGGAGGTGTAAACTCCCGGTATATAAGGAATGCCATCTTTCAGCGAAAGCGCAGCGACCTCGTGGCTGAAACCGGGACTGAGTATGTAATCGGCGCCGGCACGCAATGCCCTCGAATAATCGTCTGCGTTGAAGATCGTCCCCGCGCCCAGAAGCAGCTTGTCGCCGAAGTGTTTTTTGAGTTCCTTGAGTGATTCGTCGGCCCACCGGTCGGAAAAGCTGACCTCGGCGAAGAAAACTCCCGAATCGTAAAGGAGCCCGCATAGATCGATTGATCTTCCCGTATCCAGCCCTCTGATAACTATCAGAAGCCTGCCCTCTATGAGTCTTTGAAACATTCAACACTACCCCCGTCCTTCGTGATATTCTGGATATTGTTCCCATGAAGCGCCCACGACAAGACTTATGGGGAGCTCGTCCGGCGCATCTTTCATACCATCATACCATTGGATCGGAAGGCAGTCTCACGACATCGCTCTAGCCTTTTCTCTTGCATTTCAAACGGGGATCTTTCAGTTTCGCACCACATATCCTATTATATGGGCATCTTCTAGCTTCGAGAGTTCGCTTCCCAGCGAAGCTCCGAGCTCTATTCCGTAACCGGCTGTCCAGTCGATGCCGGCCACATCGTAAACCACACCTTCGTACGAAACGAACTTACGGCTCTCCACGACACCGTCGTACCTCTTCAGCTGCTCCGGCGTGAAGACCAGTATTCCTATCAGGTAAGCCTTGTCGAGACTTGTCGCTCCGTGGGGCGAGTCTCGCAGTATTTCTACGGTGAGCTCATTACCGGCCAGGTGAAGTCCGCTCTGATGGCTTCCACCCTTCCATGAGGCGAGTCCGCTAACGTCGTAAACCTTACCCTCTACGGCCACATAGGCCTTCTTTCCACCATTACCGTTCATCGTTTTCAACTCGTCGATTGTCACACCCAGAATGGCGACGGCATCGACTCCTTCGATCTTGCGAACTCCGTGGGGCGAGTCCTTTGTGAGCTCGGAAGTCAATTCCTCTCCGGCCAAGTGCATACCTCCCTGGTGTGAACCGTTTCGCCACCTTCCCAGACGGGAGACATCGTACACCTTTCCCCAGGCCGCAACGTAACCTTTTTTACCGCTCTTTCCATCGAAGTTTTTAAGCTCTTCAAGAGTGACCACCAGAACTCCCACTGGCTCTATGCCTGCGATCTTCCCCTCTCTGTGGGGAGAAAGACTTTTCAACTCGTACGTCAGCTCCGTACCTGCCGAGTGTTGAGACATGTGATTGCCCCCGATCCAGCGTCTCAGCTGGGAGAAATCGTATATGGCGCCTTCGACCGAGACGTAAGCGGAAGATCCTGATCTGCCGTTGAACCTGGACAGGGCCGATATCGTGTACATCGGTTGAACTGCCTGGAACTCTTTCATATCTATGCTCGCCAGAGAGAAATCCTTCAGCTCAATCAGGGCCATAGCCGCGGAGACAATCAGAAGAAAAAGGATCGCTAGAGTGATTGAACGTGTTCTACCCATCGAGACACCTCCTTGAGAAATTATTCAAAGGATAACACGTCTGGGCCTTTACTCCTGCCAACCGGAGAGTGTCAGTCTATCGCTGGTCCCCAGTTCTAGCGTTACAATCTTTTTCGGTTCTGCCGGGCTCCATTAGCCTCAGGGTATACTGGACGGGTATCCTCTCCTTTCATCGCTCTCTGTCCCAGTGTGTGTGAGATAACGAGTACGGTTCTATCTTTTCCGGTCACTGTACGCACCTCTTCCGTATTCATAGGCCGTGTCGAAGAGCCGCAGAATCTTTTCCGGAGGTATCTCCATCTGTATATTGTGGATCGAGGCGAAGACGAACCCCCCTCCAGGTGCGAGTATATCTATGCGCCTCCTGACGTCCTCTTCGATCTCTTCCAGAGTCCCGAAAAGTAACAGATGCTGCGTGTCGCAACCACCTCCCCAGAGAACGATCTCACCACCGAACTCTCGCTTTAGAATGGCGGGGTCCATGTTCTTCGCGTTGGTCTGGACGGGGTTGAGAACCTGAACGCCGGCCTCTATGAAATCTCCTATGAAGGGATAGACTGATCCGCATGAATGGAGAAAGATGAAAAGACCGGGTCTCTTCGAATGGATGAAATCACAGAGGGCCTTAAGGCGTGGCTTGAAGAGCGATCTGAATATCCGGGGCGAGATCTGAGTGTTTTCCTGCGTCCCGTAGTCGTCGCCGATCTGTATAAGGTCGATATCTCCGCCGACTTCGAAGAGATATCTCTCGAGTTCGATCGTGTACTTCTCGAGAAGTCTATCGAGAAAGTACTCCACCAGTGGCCGGTCCGTTATCATTCTCTCCATGAACTCCTGATAACCAAAGTAGCTGTGGCCGGCCTCTAGAAAGTTCCCGCCGAAAGTTCCCATCACGGCGCAGTCGGTGGAACTCTTCAGTTCTCTAAGCTGGTCCTTTAAAAAAGCGATCTCTCCGTCGGAAATACCGGGGCGGACGGCTTCGTCGATCGCTTTTCTATCATGCGTATCGGCCAGCGGGAAGTGCTTTCCATCGAAATAGAATCCCCCCTTCGGCATGATGGCCACGATCCTGCCCTCTCTGACGATCGCCCTGGAACCGTCGGGCATCGTTACGGAATCGAAGCCGTCGGGTAAAAGATACCTTCCGCCATCTTCGAACATATCGTACTCTTTCCATTTATCTATTCTTGTATTGAACCCGCCGTCGAGCCTCTTGAGCTCGACGACGTCCGAATGGACCCGCCGTCTCACCTCTTCCTCGACGAGCGCCAGCTGCTGGAAGACGTCGAAGATCTTTACCGGCCTATCGGGAAGTCCCATGTACTCTTTGAGCCTTCGGTAAGCCATTGCGTGTATGCCGGTCGATCTCATACCCCCAAGATCCACGGGAACCCGGTCGGCTTCTCTGTGGTTCAGCGCTTCGATTATCCTCTCTCTTGAAGTCACTTCGATCCCTCCGTTCCGATAACTCGAATGAAACTGTAAGGTTTTAAAGTGTATCTTATCCCCTCGCCAATGGAGAGGCAACCCGTTTCTTCCGCGATTTCTTTGGCGAAAAGAGCAGTCTTCTTAGTCGATAATCACGACATTCTTCGTTCCCTCTAAAGGCCTCTCTTACTATGAGATCGTAGCATCTATCTGTAAAAAAGCCGCGTGTCTTCCGAAAATTATGATTCAAGACATAAGTCGTGGTTTAGATCGCTCTCACAATCACGCGGGATAGTCACCTTTGCAGACCCATCCTCTGCTCCTCTTAGGGCTCTCTCATCCCGACCTCGTAGTATTCGGGGGAAAGATCTCAGGTGCCTTCGATTACATAGCGCCCGCACTCAAAGAGGAACTGGAAAAAGCCGCGAAAGTCGGGAGATTTGCTGCCTTTCCCGGGGTTTTGAAGACTATCGATCCTGAGAGATGCACCCTCTCGGGGTTGGCGTTATACTTTGTCGAGAGATGCATGAGAGGGGTGAGTGTATGAAACCGGGCTGCTATATCGATCGTGGACCTTGCGACTGGCAGATACTCCAGCAGGAAAAAGGGAGTGCGGAAGTCGGACTTGCGGGGAGTTGTCTCCCCTCAGGCGAGATACCGGACCGGCAGAGAGTCTTCGTGAGAGTGGTGCGCGAGGACAGCTCCGAGACCGTGCTGCCCTGGCTTCAGGCCACGCTGCATAAAGGCAAAAGATGGGAGGTATCGCTCGAACTTCCGATCGGCGGGCTTTACAGGATTGAGACCTCTCTGAAACCCGACAGTCTCGGTATCGAGTACGCCTTCAGGGGCGACACGGTACACCACGTCGGTGTGGGCGAACTTTTCGCCATAACCGGTCAAAGCAACTCGGCCGGCTACGGCAAGGACCCGATTTTCGATCCGCCAGAGCTAGGGGTCCATCTGCTGAGAAACAACGGAAAGTGGGACCTGGCGAGCCATCCTCTCAACGATTCCACCGGATCGATCCACGAGGTCAACGCGGAGACGATCAACCCCGGCCATTCGCCTTATCTGAGCTTTGCCAGATACCTGAAAAGGGAGCTGAACAGGCCAGTTGGCTTGATCCAGTGCTCGCTGGGAGGCTCGAGTCTCGGTCAGTGGAACCCGGCCGAAAGCGGAGAGCTATATAGAAATCTTCTGGAGATCGTCGCAAACTGCGGAAAACTCAGGGGTATGCTCTGGTACCAGGGTTGCTCCGACACCACTATTGCTTTGAGTCAAACATATGGCGAAAGGTTCGCCAATTTCGTCGAAACTCTCAGACAGGATCTGGCGGCGCCGGACCTGCCCTTCTTCACTGTGCAGCTCAACCGTTTCGTGGCCGATCCCGGGCCATGGGGAATGGGCGACGAAGGCTGGTCGAAAGTAAGGGAGGCCCAGAGGCGTGCGGTGAAGGAACTTCCGGGAGTCTTCGTCGTACCGGCGATAGATCTGCCTCTTTCGGACAACATCCACAACAGTTCTTACGGCAACCTGATGCTCGGGGAGCGACTCGCCAAAAGCGTTCTCAAACACCTCTTCGCAAGAGATCTCAATGCCGACGCGCCAGACATAGCCGCTGCCCTGGCCACCGGCGGAAGAAAGCTCCGTCTGGTATTCGATAACGTCTCCTCCAGACTGTACGCCTTCGACCTCAAACCCGAAGACCTTCCGCTCTCTATTTCCGACGAATCTGGAGAGATCGAAATAAAAGATTATACTATCGAGGGCAACGAGATGCTTCTCCGTCTCTCGAGAGAGCCTGGCGTCTATGGAGTCGTCCACTATCAACACGGCGCTAATCCCGGCTGTTTTTCGATCATTGATGCGATAAGTCATCTACCGGCCCTAGCTTTCTACGGATTCAAAATATCTAGAGACCTGTAACTTCGACTGATACTTGCAAGAAAACCGGCACGGTAAAGACCGGCCTTTCTCATGAAATTCCAAGACTCTTCTCAGCAACCTCTAAGATTGAAGGACTAATATTTGTATGAAAGCATACAAAGGAGGTGGCAAAAATGAAAAGAGCAATGAATGTATTTCTGGTACTGATTATATTTATAGTAACTGCAACTGCAAGCTTCACTATGAGTGAAGAAGATGGGATAGCATATATGAGAGAAGAAGAAAAGCTGGCGCAAGATGTATATAACGTTCTGTATGAATTATGGGGACTTAAGGTCTTCAAGAACATAGCCCAGGCCGAAGCCAGACACACCGACGCTGTTCTCTCGCTAATCGAAGAGTTCGGCTACGAAGATCCGGCGGGCCAAAACGGAGTCGGCGTCTTCAAAAACAAGGAGTTACAGGCTCTGTACGACTATCTTGTCGAGATGGGAAGCGAATCTCTCCTGGGGGCTGTGAAAGTTGGACTGCTGGTAGAAGAGACCGATATAAAGGACCTTGAAGAACTTCTCGAAGTTGAACTCAACGCGAGAACCGAAAGAGTGTACAGAAACCTTCTCGCCGGCTCGGAGAATCACCTAAGGGCTTTCTATAGACAGCTCGAAAAACTCGGTGGCGATTACAACTGGTCGGTGCTGGATTTTGAAAGAGCCCTGGAGATTCTCTCGAAATAAGCATCAGATAACTGACTACCTGGCGGCGGGTTTCCCGCCGTTATTTTTTGGTTGAAAGATGCGATAATAACTCTGTATAAATATCGACGGAGGTAGTCATGTGGGAAATATCGATGTGATTATGTATGGAAAGGGTAAAAAGTCGGTCAACATCGCAGAGATCTTTCAGAGTTGCCCTTACACGGTAGTTTGCACCGCCTGCAGGGGATATGTATGGTCTCATTTCAGGTTGCCAGAAAATCACCTCTGGTGGTTGGAAGCGACGGAAAAAGACCCGATCGATACGGTGGGACTAGAATCTGTCGAGCTTTTCTTTCCCGAAAAACTGAAGGGCGAGAGTGAATTCTCCCGGGGCGAAACCTCACCGATGCTCGAAATATCGCCCTGCAAGAGCTACTGCCCAGAGTGTACCCTTTACAGAACCAGATGCGAAGGCTGCCCTGCAACTGTTCACTGCCTTCTCGAACGGTTTTAATCTCCTCCTGATGCTGGATAACTACCGTTGCCTTTATGAGGAATTCCTCATAGTCGTCAGTTATCATGTCCGTGATCCATAACAGGTAGAATTAATTTTTCGATATGCAACAAAAAACGGAGTCTGTCAAGACTTTCGTTGATTACTCTCCTTGAATCGTCGCGATCTTTGATCGAACCGGAATGTTCACCGAGTCCGGTCCCGGCGTTTGACCGCGCAAGTCAAATTCGAGATTCACTTCCGGCCTGAAAATGAGCACATGCGTCGATCCGCCGAAGTGAAACATACCCAGCTGGTCGCCCTTTTTCACGTGCTGGCCTTCGTAGACTGTGATTTCATTAGAAGAGACTTCTGCCATACCGACAAATACGACGCACATCAGCCCGATATCGGGATTATCGGCCTCGATGAAAATTAAAGCTCTGGAAGCCACCTGCGTGATGTACGCCTGAGATTCATTGGGACTTGCGGGGTCCAAGCCCGCCGACAGGGCCGAAGCGTAGTACGAACCATCGATCAGGCGAGTCTTGACGATCCGCCCGCTGACCGGACTGTGCCACCGGTGATAGCTCAAAGCGCTCAGAAAGGCCTGATAGACTGTTCCGCCTTCAAAGAGCGGCACCGTAGGATCTCCAGCCAGCATGTGGGAGAGCGAATAGGGTTGTTCTTTGATCCAGAAGCGATCGTGGATTTGAACGTTGGTCGCGATCCTGTAAGGAGCCGATTCACAGGCGTTGGTGATCACCGCGTTATCATCGGGGTATTCGACAGGGCGCTTGCCTTCTCGGAATTGACGGGTAAAAAAGTCGTCCCAGGAAGCGAAGCCGTAATGGGGAAGGTTCGGATCACACTGGAAATCTTCTACAAAGTTGGGCATGGCTTCCATAGCGTCCCGTCCAAACCATCCCTTCTCGGGATCCCCGCTCAGCACATATCTAGAATCGGTAGAGCCAAGAAACACGGCCCATTGATTGAGTATTTTCTTCAACTGCCGGTTTACTTTCTCGTTCAAAAAAGCGGTGGTTCCTGCTGGAGTGCCCATTGCCCAATTGATCACCGCGTTGATGGGAAATCCAACCAAATCGGTTTTATTGAATTCCGGGGCTTGAGTCAGAACTTCGTTCATTACTTGCAGCATTTGCCTGTAATCTTTTATCTGGAAATTTCCCGCGGGGTCCATTTCAAATTCCGGTGACGAAGGAATCTCTTCGAACATCTGGGTAAAGAGCATGAAAAGGACCGGATCCTCTTCAATTATCTCTTGAAACTCTTGAATCACCGGATGAAAATTCATTACAGAAAAAGCCGGCGATGCAAGAATCAGAACCACGCAAACTATCGTTGCCCACCGTTTCAGATCTCTCATCATCAGGACACTCCTCCTCTTTGGATACCAGCGATTCTTCCGATGATACTACCGATTGCATTTTTCTATAAAAGACTTATGTTCTTCAGTGCTGAATGTTTCCATCAAAAAATGACTTTCAGGCAACCGCCTCATCTATTATAGAACTCTGTCCTTGCAGGAAGGCCAAATTCACGAGAAAACTCGTTGGGTGGTGAGAAGATCTATTATCTGGCGAGACTATATCAGCGAATAACAGATCGCTCTAAGTCCTGCCAATTCCTTTTTGCGAGCTTTTTATACACTTTCAACTGGTATGAAGTGACCTTAGCCTGACGTTCTTATGACCTAACGCTTTTTCTATCTGTATTTGACACTTCCTGAATCAGGATCAACTTGAAAAAACCCCCACACTTTATACAGTGTGGGGGCAAGCAAAAAATTCCATACCCATTTCAAAGCAGCGCTTTGGCTAAATGACGCGTGTAATTACGATGGTGGAGGCGGCGAGAGTCGAACTCGCGTCCGAAACCAAGTTCCCTGCAGGGTCTCCGAGCGCAGCCAGTGATCATCGTCAACGGCCAAGACTACACTGGCAGAGTCCGACCATCCGAGCTCCTGAATGTCCCCGAACCTTCGGAGCTAAGGCACAGGTTAGGTTCGATTTTCTGACGCTCATCTCGGCCCATCGAACCACAAAGCCGATAGAGCGGCTACTTACTAATTATTAAGCAGCAAGAGCAAATTCATTGTTGGCATTTCTATTTGTCCGGTTTTTTAACGCGGCTCCGGAACCTCGACTCGCTCCTGCAGGTGCGTTGACCCCGTCGAAACCGTTTCGCCCCCAACTTTTTATTATATCATCGGGAGCCCGTGTTGTCACGTATTACGTGTCTTTCAAGCTTATAGTATAGACTCCTGATGCTTATTCCCAGTTCTCTCGCGGTTGCCGTTTTATTCCAGTCGTTTTTGTCGAGCGCGGCGACGATGATACATCTTTCGTAGTCGTTCATCATTTTCTCGAGATCGCCCTCCGGCAAGGGATCGCGTTTTTCCGGGATAGTTGAGAGTCCCTGAAGGTGCGACGCTTTGATTATGTGCTCGTCCGGCTCCATGTTGATGATAGCCCTGCCTATGACGTTTTCCAGTTCCCTGACGTTTCCGGGCCAGTTGTGCTTTTGAAGTGCATCCAGGGCTGCCGGTTCGATTTTTTCGACCATTCTGCCGTACTCCTGGTTTAGGCGCATGACTATCGTGTGTACTATCTCGGGTATGTCTTCGGAATGATTTTTGAGTGCCGGGATCACTATCGGCACCACGTTAAGCCGGTAGTATAGATCGGGGAGGAACCTCCCCTCTTCCACCAGTTTGTCTAACTCCAAGTTAGTCGCTGCAATTATCCGAACGTCCAGTTTCATCGATTTGTTCCCGCCTACTGGCTTAATTTCGTGGTCCTGAAGGAACCTTAAAAACTTCGACTGCACCGGGAGGTTCATCTTTCCGACTTCGTCGAGGAAGACTGTTCCGCCGTTCGCTTCTTGCAGCAGCCCTTTCTTGCCACCGCGTCTGGCACCGGTGAAGGCACCCTCGACGTAGCCGAACAATTCGGACTCGAGAAGTGTTTCGGGAAGGGCGGCACAGTTGACGCTGATGAAACTCGCATCGCGCCTGTCGCTGGAGTTGTGTATGGCATGGGCAAAGAGCTCCTTTCCGGTTCCACTCTGCCCGTTCAACAGGACGGTGGCGCGTGTTCTGGAAACCTTGTGGGCCTGTTCTTTCGCAATTTTCATGAGCGGCGAGGAGCCGGCGATATCATCGAAGGTGTACCTGGCCTTCACGTATCGCAGTAGCCGCCTTGCATCTTCGAGTTCCCTGGCGAGACGTTCAATTTCGGAGATATCGTGGATAACGCCCACGCTGCCTTTGAACTTCCCTCTGACAAGAAGTGGCGTCACGTTCACTATAACGTCCTTTTTCCCCGGTCCGACTTTGAGCTTAGCGTTGAAGATAGGTTCTCTTATCCTCGCCACTTCCATGTGCAGCGACGAACCTTCGGCAATGTCGATGGTAGCCATCTTTCCTATAACGTATTCGGCACTCATGCCAGTAATTCTCGTGTAAGCCTTGTTGACCAGCACTATTTTGCCCTTTTCATCGGCAACGGATATGGCGTCATAGGTGGCGTCGATTATACCGGTCAACAGAGCCTCCATCTCTTTGTGATTGATGACCTCCTCGGCCATCTTCTCCACGCTCGTCATGTCGCGAAAGACAGCCATGGCAGCATAGACCTTTCCGCTCTCATCCAGAAGAGGGAAGCGGGACGTTACGATGGTTTTATCTCTCAGATACTGAATCCTGTTGATTTCGGGAACACCGCTCTGGAGAACAATATGTAATCTAGTATTGGGTATGGTGTCGACTATGAGGAAGTTTTCCGCCCGGTCCCTGGTGAGTCCGACTATCTTCAAAGCCTCTTCATTAATGAAAATGATTTTACCGGAGGCGTCGATGACTATTATGCCTTCTATCAGAAAGTTGAGTATTTTGTCAAAGAGATCCCGGTTCACGATAGCCCCTGTTTTTCGGCCCACGCTCAGCTTCTCTTTGAAGGGTGTAAAGCCTATAAAGCTCTGTAAATTGGCCTACCGAAAGTTCCTCGGCCCTGACTGAGGGATCTATTCCACAGGAGAGAAGGAGCTCTCCGGGCGAACTCACTAAGCACTTGAGGTTGTTGGTCAGTTTCTTCCTCCTTTGAGAGAAACACCGTCTCACAAAAGCCCTGTACCCGTCTCTATCGGGCAGCTCTTCAGGCCTCTCGAGGAGGCGAAGCTCTATAGCCATCGAATCTACCTCGGGGCGGGGTATGAACTCGCTTTTCGAAACCTGGAAAAGCTCTCTTACCGTGGCGAAAGTGTTCACGTTGACTGTGAGAACCCCGTATTCTTTGGTTCCGACCGACGCCGTCAGTCTTGTTGCATACTCCTTCTGCACCATGAGCAGCGCTTTAGAAAAGCGCGGACCTTCGAACATTATCCTTTCGATTATCGGTGAGGTTATGTAGTAAGGAATGTTCGCAACGTAAGCCACATACTCGGAAATTGAGCCGAGATCGGCCTTTAAAAAATCCTCGTATATGAGTTTGCAACCAGGACCCTCAAGCCCACGGTTGACTTCGGCGAACCTCCTGTCAAGTTCAAAACCTACAACGCTGAAGCCGCGTTCCAGAAGGACTCTGGTCAGTATTCCCGAACCCACGCCTATCTCTACGACAACAGAACCCACCGGCAGGTCAATATATTCAGCCATTTTTCTGGCGATCCTGTCGGTTTTCAGAAAATTCTGTCCCAGAGCCGTATTGAGTCTTATATTCACGCTATTTCTGACCAAAAGACTTCCTCCAGTCCGGTTCAATCTATCTCGAAAAGTATACCCAGAAGGAAAAACCCGTCATGAAGACGGGCTGCCTTTAATGGCGGAGAGAGTGGGATTTGAACCCACGGACGAGTTTTGCTCGTCATACGCTCTCCAGGCGTACGCCTTCGACCACTCGGCCATCTCTCCAACACAGACAATTATATAGACCGTAGTTGAAGTTGTCAATGCAATTATATGGTAAACTAAAAGATAGGTATAGAAATGTTGATTATCGGGGGCGAAAAAATGAAAAAACTCTTCGGTACAGACGGCATCAGGGGGGTTATAAACGAAGAACTGACTGCCGAACTCGCAATGAAGCTTGGAAACGCTATAGGAAGATACTACCTCGGGAAATACAGAAACTTTATCATAGCCAAAGACACCAGGAGCTCGTGCGATCTTTTAGAGGACGCACTGGCTGCAGGAGCTGCTTCCGCAGGCATGAACGTCGATTTTGCCGGCATTATGCCGACACCTTCATTGGCGTATATTACCAGGAAGCTTGATACGATCGGAGCGGTTATCTCGGCTTCCCACAATCCGGCTGTTTACAATGGTATAAAAGTACTGGCAAGGGGGATGAAAATCTCGGATGAAGACGAGGTCGAGATCGAAAACCTCATAGTGAACAAACCCTTCCACTACACCGTTTATTCCGGTGTTGGCAGGACCAGGGTGGTGACATCTTACCGCGACGAATACATCGATTACGTAATAAAGACCTTCACCGGTCAAAAGTTCCCGCAGGGCGAGCTCGTTCTCGATGGCGCAAACGGGGCAATTGCAACGGTTGTTGAACCCGTTTATCATGCGCTCGACATAAATGCCCGGTTTCTCGGGATGGAGCCCAACGGCATAAATATCAACGACGGATGTGGCTCCCTACATCCCGAGTTTATAGGGGCGGCTCTTGGAGAAATGGAGGTTGGAATCCTCTTCGACGGCGATGCTGACAGATGCCTCTTCGTTCTTCAGGGTTCGCGTGTCGTAGATGGCGATATGCTAATGGCCATCAATTCTAGAAAGATGGTCAGACAGGGTAGGTTGAAAGGAAACCGCGTAGTGGCTACCGTCATGTCTAACCTCGGTTTCGAGAAGTATCTTTCCGGCAGAGGAATCGGCCTGGAGAGAACGAAGGTCGGCGATAAGTACGTTCTGGAGAGAATGCTGCAGACCGGTGGCGTTTTGGGCGGAGAGCAGTCCGGACATATCATATTCCTAGATAGAAGCACGACCGGAGACGGTCTGATAACTTCACTGGAAACGTTGAACACTCTGAGCGAGCTCGGCGAAACGCTCGAGGGTTTTCTAAAAGAGTTCCCGGTGTTTCCCCAGTTGCTCAAGAACGTACCTGTCTCCGATAAAAAAGGCGTCATGGAGTGTGAAAAACTCAAGGCAAGGCTCTACGAACTTGAAAGCTGGAGGGATTTGCGGATAGTCCTGCGTCCATCGGGCACCGAACCCTATGTGAGAGTAATGGTAGAAGGCGTCGATTCACGAGAAGTGGAGGAGACCTGTCAGGAGCTCGTCGAACTCGTTGAGGAGTGTAGCAATGGATAGGTACATATCTGTCAAAGGAGCCAGAGTCCACAATCTAAAAAACGTGAGCGTCGAAATACCCAAGAACTCTCTCACGATCATAACCGGCCTTTCTGGCTCGGGCAAGTCTTCGCTCGCACTGGACACCATTTACGCAGAAGGTCAGAGACGGTATCTGGAATCGCTTTCAACTTACGCCAGACAGTTTCTAGGTGAACTCAAGAGACCCGACGTGGAGAGCATCGAAGGGCTTTCACCCGCGATAGCCATAGAACAGAAGACCGTCAGCCATAACCCAAGATCTACAGTCGGAACGGTGACAGAGATTCACGACCATTTGAGAATCCTTTACGCACGTGTCGGGATCCCACACTGTCCCTCTTGCGGAAGAGCAGTTCAGCGGCAGAGTCTCGACGAGATAGTGGAGGGTATCTTCAAGGAGTTTTCCGAAGGCTCCAGGATCGCCATATACTCGCCGATTTGCAAGGAAAAGAAGGGCGAGTACAAGAAGGAACTGGAGAACCTCAGAAAGAAGGGTTACGTGCGTGTGGAGATCGACGATCATGTCTACGATCTCGAAGAGGACCTGAAGCTCGACAAGAACAAGAGACACACGATAAGCCTTGTGGTCGACAGGTTGAAAGTCGAGAGAGAGAACGCCTCGAGAATCGCCGACAGCGTAGAAATGGCGCTCCACGAAGGAAACGGATTCGTGGAGATCGGTTTGATCGACGCTAAGGAGAGAAAGATCTTCAGCGAGAACTTCGCCTGCCCGGTTTGTGGGATAAGTCTTCCAGAGATAAGTCCCAAGATCTTCTCATTCAACAACCCCTTTGGCGCCTGTCCCAGGTGTCATGGCCTGGGGTACACAATGGAATTCTCCAGGGACCTGGTAGTCAACGAAGACCTGAGCGTACTAAAAGGCTCCTTCAAAGCCATCTCTGGATCTCAGGACAGTTTCACCATGAAGATGTTGATCAGGGTCATCGAATCGCTCGGGGAATCTCCCGATAAGCCTTTCAAAGATTTGCGCGAAGATGTGAAAAACGCCTTACTCTTCGGCACTATCGATGACATAACCATGAAGTACAAATCGGAAAAATTGACCTACGAACTGAAGAGACCCTACGAAGGTGTGATCAACAACCTCCAGAGGCGGTACCAGGAAACCCAGTCGGAAGAGATGCGCTACTGGATGGAAAGCAGCTTCATGGTTCAGCAGACATGCACTCAGTGCAATGGGCAGCGTTTACGCCCCGAGGCGCTGGCCGTGACCCTCAAGGACAGGAATATTGCATCGGTCTCGGACATGACGATCCAGGAGCTTTTCGATTTCGTGCAGGAGATACATCTAACCGAACACCAGTTCGAGATAGTCGGTGAACTCATGGGCGAGATCGAAAAGAGATTGAAGTTCCTGGTCGATGTCGGCCTCGATTATATAACGCTCTCCAGATACGCGATGACACTATCCGGCGGGGAGTCCCAAAGAATAAGGCTGGCCACGCAGATCGGCTCGGGTCTCACAGGAGTGACCTATGTACTGGACGAACCGACCATCGGTCTCCATTCCCGCGACAACGACAGACTGATCAAAACTCTCAAGAACCTGCGCGACTTAGGGAACACGGTTATAGTGGTCGAACACGATGAAGAGGTTATAAGAAGCTCCGATTACATAGTAGATGTGGGGCCGGGAGCGGGTGTTCACGGCGGAGAGATAGTCTACCAGGGTCCCACGCAGAGACTCATCGAAGACCCTCCCGAAAGATCTCTAACAGGAAAGTACTTAAAAGGCGAGTGTTCGGTCCCCAGACTTGAAGTTGCCGGCAACGGCGATCGTGGGTGGTTGACCATCAAAGGGGCATCACGCAACAACCTGAAAAACATTGATGTCGCCTTTCCCCTGGGAAGGTTCGTGACCGTCACAGGGGTCTCTGGTAGCGGTAAGAGTTCGCTGGTAATGGACACGGTTTACCCCTCTCTAAAAAACCGTCTGGGCAACTCCAAAAACCCGGTAAATACCGAAGTCAGCCTCGAAGGCTGGGAAGCGATTGACAACGTAATAGTGATAGATCAGAGCCCCATAGGCAGAACTCCCAGATCCAACCCGGCCACCTATACCGGTCTCTTCGACTTCGTTAGAGACCTCTTCTCCAAAACTCAGGAAGCCAGGGCGAGAGGCTACTCGAAGGGGCGGTTCTCCTTCAACGTTAAGGGCGGAAGGTGCGAAGCCTGCCAGGGGCACGGGATGATAAAGATCGAGATGCAGTTCCTGCCTGACGTTTACGTGGAGTGCGATGTCTGCAAAGGTCGGCGTTACAACAAAGAAACCCTGGAGATAAAGTACAGGGGCAGATCGATCTCGGACGTTCTGAACATGACCGTGGAGGAAGCATCTACGTTTTTCGAAAGGATACCGGTTCTCAACAGGATACTGGAGCTGCTCAACGACGTCGGGCTGGGTTATATAAGGCTGGGCCAGCCGGCGACCACACTTTCCGGGGGAGAGGCACAGAGAATAAAGCTGGCTTCGGAATTGAAGAAAAAATCCACCGGCAGCACCTTCTATATTCTCGACGAGCCCACCACCGGACTTCATTTCGACGATGTGTCCAAACTGGTAAAAGTTCTCAAAAGACTGGTCGAACTGGGAAACACCGTGGTCGTGGTGGAACACAACATGGACGTGATAAAGAACGCCGACTATATAATCGACCTCGGACCGGAGGGAGGGGCCAGAGGCGGAGAGGTCGTGATCTCGGGGACTCCGGAGGAGGTGGCCGAGACGAGGTTCAGCCACACCGGCTATTATCTGAGAAAGCTATTGAACCCCGTCCGGTAATCACGTGGAGATTTTCACTTCGCTCCCAGGAAGTCCAGGCTACTCCGGTAAAGATCGAATCTGGCCGGTCTTTTCACCCTGAATCTGCTCTTTCTATATACTAGCGATAACATCTCCAGCAGGCCGGCCAGGGGTATATCGTTGATAGTGGCCCCACGAACGTTTTCGAAAGAGACCGGGGGCTTTGCGGATATCGCTTCGAAAAAGTCGAACCCCGAATAGAGCTCTAATTCTTCGATTTCCATCAGCTCGAAGGTGTAATCGGCAAGGTCGCAGAGGATGCGTTTGCTTCCGTAGGTCTTGAAGCCGACTTCCAGAAGCGGCAGAAGCTGTCTGAAATAAAAGTACATAGGGCTTTCCGTTTTCTTGCGTTCTATGTTCAGAATACCGAGCGCCCTGGAAAACGTTTCCTCGTCTATAGACCAGAACAGTTTTGCCAGAATATCTTCCGTCTCGTAGATGTACGTGTAACTGCCCTGAACGACACCCAGAGCCGTTAGGGTGTCTAGGTATCCTTCGATTAGATATTTCATCGTTATCTCCCGTTCGAACTGCATGGGGCTGCCGAAGTGTCTTTTCGGCCTTATATACAGAGTTTTGTCTCTGTCGAAGGTTCCGGCTATCACTCTAAGTCTGTCAATAAGGCTCTTGGTGCCTATGTCGATTACTACCATGCTTGTAAAACCCTTTTTTCTGGCCATGTCTATGGGAATATTTATATAAACCCCACCGTCTATGAACTTGCGGCGGTTGAACTCCTCTCTTTTGAAAACGGGGTAATTGGCGCTCGCAAGAATGTAATCGACGAGCATTCCCCTGGGTATCTCGTTTATGTACAGCATCACCGGCCTCATATCGCTTAGAGAATACGTGACCAGCCCAAAATCTATACCCGATTTCCTGACGTACTCTTCGTCGACTCTGGAATGAAGGCACTGCCTCAGGGGAGTTATATCGATTCCCCTGCCGTCCATCAGAAGCTTAATGCCCATGAAGACCTCCCTGATGCCGGCTTTGGCTTTAGCCATTTGAATCACCGACTCCACTTCGGGCGTTATCTCCATCACCGTTGAATAATCCATGTTTTTCCACAGTTCCGTCGCCAACTCGAAGTTATCCATCGCGACCGCCGCGGCGTTTATCGAGCCTACCGAGGTTCCGTAAACACCGGCTATCTTTATACCGTGGTCCTTGAGGGCTTTCCAGCAGCCTATCTGGTAGCCGCCCCTCGCACCGCCGCCGGAGAGTATCAGGGCCGCCTTTCCATCGAAACGAAACTCATCGCTCTCAAGATAATTCTCCTCTATCGGTACTTTTGGCATGCCGGTCACCTCACTTCGAAAAATATTGAAACTCCCTTCATTAAAAGAATGCTTCGCTCTCTCGCTGGGAATAATAACACGAAATAGCGATTAAAAAGCCTATATTTCTCGCAGGTTGATTTCGCGTCGATGAATATGCTAAACTATTTCCAGCGTGACAGAGATGATGAGAAAGTTGCGCCTTTATGGCGTCGGCTTTCTTTTTTTTGATCTAGTTTTTGATCTCGTGCCTGGATTTTGCTGTCATAATCGCTGTAACTTATTTTCGGTACTGTCGGATAAGCGGGGTGATACACTTGCGGCGTCGTTCCAGGGAGGTTATAACTGGCTGGTTAACGGTTACGCCTGCGCTCGTTGTTCAGGTGATTTTTATCTATCTTCCACTCGCCTGGGCTTTCTACGTCTCGTTTCATAGCTGGAACATGATTCGACCGATGAAGTGGGTCGGCCTGGAGAACTACATAAGGATGTTTGAGACTCCGGATTTCTGGGGCTCTCTCTGGACAACGGTTCTTTACGTACTGGGCACAGTTGTTCCTTCTGTTATTTTAGGTCTTCTTATCGCTATGCTGTTGAATATCGAGTGGTTGAAGGGAAAGGGGATCTTCAGAACTCTCTTCTATATTCCCGTCGTAACCTCGATGGCCGCCGCGGCCGTCATATGGGGATGGCTGTATGAGCCGAACTTCGGACTGGTGAATTACTTCCTCTCATGGTTCGGCATAAAAAGTATCAAGTGGTTGAGCGATCCCAATTACGCTCTGCTCGGACTGATAATTGTCGGCGTCTGGAAACGTGTGGGCTACAACATGGTTCTCTTTCTGGCCGGACTCCAGACCATACCCAGGACTTACTACGAAGCCGCCGAGATCGATGGCGCCACCTCCTGGGATAAGTTCAGGAGTATAACTCTTCCGCTTCTTTCTCCGACCACGTTGTTCGTTGTCATCATGCAGTTCATCGCCTCTTTCAGGGTCTTCGTTTCCGTATCGGTCATGACGCGCGGTGGACCGGCCAAGAGCACACAGGTTATAACCTACTACCTGTACGAAAACGCCTTCAGGTATCTCAAGTTCGGTTACGCCTCGGCCATCGCCGTGTTCATGTTCGCCTTGATGGTCGTTCTCACCCTCATTCAATTCGCGATCAGCAAAAAGAGGGTGCATTACTCATGAGAAAAAAACCTCATATCGTATTGAGAACCACAGTGATACTACTCGTATTGTTCGTCGCGATACTGATCAATCTCCCCTTCATATGGATGCTGGTTACTTCTTTCAAAACGGAGGACGCGGCTTTCACGATACCGCCCAGTTTTCTGCCGACGATCTTCGATTTCAGGAACTTCGTCAAAGCCTTTGAACTGATACCACTCAGTCAGTACGTGGTCAACACTCTCTTCGTTGCACTGGCAGTGACTCTACTGCAGCTGGTCTTCAATTCGCTCGCAGCTTACGGACTGGCGAGGATAAGGTTCAAAGGCTCTAGTATAGTCTTCATGGTTTTGATCGGAACGCTCATGGTTCCGCCGGAAGTTACCATGGTCCCTCTCTATGTTATCGTAAAGCAGTTCGGGTGGATAAACCAGTACAAAGCTCTGATAGTTCCGTTTATGAGTTCGGCCTTCGGTATCTTCCTGTTGAGGCAGTTCTTCATGGGAATACCCAGGGAACTCGAAGAGGCGGCCATAATCGACGGCGCCAGCAGGATGAGGATCTTTTTGAAGATCATCATACCTCTGTCGAAACCGGCCCTGTATACGATGTCTCTTTATACCTTCCTCGCACACTGGAATGAATACATGTGGCCGCTCATAGTGATAAACGACGCCAAGAAACAGATGATTCAGGTCGGGATTTCGCAGTTCGTCAGCGGCTGGGAGACTCAGTGGACGATGAGGATGGCTGCTTCGACTACGGCCGTTTTACCGATTATAGTTTTCTTTTTCTTTGTTCAGAGACAGTTCGTCGAAGGAATAAGCATCTCGGGTTTGAAAGAGTAACCCAAATCTTGAAAGGGAGGTTCTTTTATGAGAAAGATTTTGCTAGCCGTTCTGTTCATCGCGGCAGTCGCCCTGGCTTTTGCGGCGCCTGTTAAGGTAACGATGTGGTACGCCCAGACGGGTATCTATTCGCAGACTCTTCTGGATATCGTGGCAGACTTCAATAAGCTCCAAGAGGGCAAGATCGAAGTAGAAGCCGTCTATACCGGAAGCTACCAGGATACGATGCAAAAGTTGCTCGCGGCGCTGGTCGCCGGAGATGTTCCGACCCTCGCTCAGATCGAGCAGGCGAGGATAGGTCAGTTCGTCGATGGTGGAGCCTTCCAGGATCTCAACGAATTCATCAAGAAGGATACGGAATTTGCGGCGATGCTCGACGATTTCTGGCCGAGGTTCATAGCTGCCAACACTTACGAGCAGGGACTATTGGGCTTCCCTCTCAACTGCAGCACCCCGTTGATGTACATCAACAGGGACCTCTTCAAGCAGGCCGGTCTAGATCCTGATAACCCTCCGAAGACCTGGACCGAAGTTTATGCCGCGTCCAAGCAGATCAAGGCACTGGGTCCCGATATTTTCGGTTACAGGTTTGGCATCGACGACTGGCTTCTCGAGGCCTACATATGGCAGTTTGGCGGACAGATCATATCGGAAGACGGCACAAAAATGCTGATCTACTCTCCCGAGACTGTAAACGCCTGGAATTTCTTCCAGAAGGGCGTCAGAGAGGGAATCTTCATATTCGGAACGACCGGCGGAAACGAGCTGGACCTTTCCGGTAGAATAGCGATGGTCGTTCGCTCTACCGGAAGCCTCGGTTACCTCATACAGAACGCCAAGTTCGATCTGGGCGCCACGATAATGCCGATGCAGGAAAAGCTCGTGGTTCCGATCGGCGGTGCAAATGTCTTCATGTTCTCCTCGAGACCGAAAGCCGAGAAAGAAGCTGCCTGGGAATTCCTCAAGTTCCTCACCTCGACCGCGAACACAGCGAAATGGTCGCTCGCGACCGGTTACATGACCAGCAGGATCTCGGCCTTCGAATCGCCCGAAATACAGAAAATCATGACCGACGACCCGAGATTCGCCCTCACATACCAGCAACTGAGAGACAGCGCTGTAAGAAGACCCTGGTATGGTCCTTATCCCGAGGTACACGCCATGATCACGTCGGCCTGGGAATCGGTCATGGCCGATCCCACCAAGGATGTAGACGCAGTTCTCAAACAGCTCCACAAGGATGCACAGAGAGTTCTCGACGATTACTATTGATCTTTATTCAGCGACGACAGGGGCAGTCTCAGGCTGCCCCTGTTTTTTGAGAGGTGTTTGAAGTGAAGAGAGTATTTGTCGTATTGTTTTCATTGATCTCTCTGGCCGTTTGCGGTTCAGTCTTTTTCGGCAACATCCACGCGCACACGTCTTACTCCGATGGGCGTGGAACGCCCGACCAGGCTTTCAGGCATGCCAGAGACTCTGGCGCGGTAGACATACAGGCCATAACCGAGCACTGCCACGATCTGGTCTATCCCCTTCCCGACGGCTCCATGAAGCTCGATGTCGTCCGCAACCTGGCTAGAGAGTACACACGGGAGGGTAAGTTCATAGCGATATCGGGTTACGAGTGGACACTTACCAGTCGCGGCCACATTACGATCTACAACACCGAAAAGTTCCTCGACAGGAGCAGGTCGGACCTCCTGGACATATACGCATGGATAGTCGAGAAAAAGGCTACGGCCCAGTTTTGCCATCCGGGAAGAACCTACGGAGATTTCTTCGATTTTCTGTACTTTCCAGAAGTGGATCTCTATATCAACACCATCGAAGTGGGCAACGGTGCTGGAAAATCGAACAACGTGATCAAGCCGGAATACCTGGAACGTTACCAGAGGGCTCTGAACAGAGGCTGGCACGTCGGCGCCTCGGCCAATCAGGACAACCACTACGAGAACTGGGCGACGGCCAACGACGCGAGAACGGCCTTCGTGATCGACGAGCTGACTACCGAGAAGGTTTACGAGGCTCTGAAGACGAGGAATATCTATGCAAGCGAGGACAGGAACGCCTTCATATCCTTCTCGACGGGTCGGGCCAAGATGGGCGATATTCTCTACGATTTGCCGGCGGCTACTTTGAGTATCGAATACAGTGATCCCGGTGAGCCCGTAGCATCGGCCTGGCTTTACAGCAACGAGGGATCGACGGCGCTGGAAGTGGAGGGCGATTCCTGGACAGTCGAGGTCGATGTAGAGAATCCGCTCTCTTACAACTGGTATTTCGTGAAGATAGACCAGAAGGACGGAAACGAGATCGTATCCTCGCCCATCTGGTTCCAGAGCAGCAGTGAGAGATATCTGTTGAACGCCAGATCTATCGACGCCAGACCGGTTTTTGGGCTGCCTTTCGAGATAGCCTTCGACCTGATAAACGCCAGAAGGAACGAAGAGAGTCTCACGTTGACTATCATGGGTGAGAAGGGACCGGTTCTGGAGAGAGAATACATCCTTCCGGCCATGAGTTGTGTCGAGATAAAGGAAACTCTGGACTGCACTTCTCAAGATCTAGTTTTTTATGTCAACGGTGAACATGCCTTCGGGCTGAAGATCAATTTCACCAGGTTCGTCGCTCATCTCGACACTTCTCACGAGAATTACTATGTGTCCGAGTTGAAATACCTGACGGAACTTTTAAGCGATCTCGGCGGCGATGTGAGACCAGTGATAGGCGAACTGACGGAATCAACGTTGAACAGTGGCCAGCTGTTGATCCTTCCGCTTCCCGATCAGGACACTTTCATGAAGGACTTCATGGCCATTTCGGAAAAGCAGATCACTTTTATCAAGAATTACGTAAAAAGTGGTGGTCTGCTGATCGTTGTCCTCGCCAGAAAGGCGATCACACATGATTCGCTGAGTACTTATGAAAGACTCTTTGAGGAACTGTCCTGGGGAGTCTCGCTCGAAGATGGCGGTCTCTCCTTCGAAGGACCTTCCGAGGGGATAGTACATAGGGAGAGCGGCGGCCTGGTTTTGAAATGGAATCAGGCGACAGGTAAAGAGCCGCCGGACGAAGAAATCGTGCGATTCATGAAATCTAGATTGAAGATCGATTGAGGTTGAGTCTATGTCGAGAATAGAGAGTTTCACATCGGGAATCGAAGGCAACAGGATCTTCGGAATCTTCGAGCTCCCCGAAAGCGGCGATAGTTTTCCTGTGGTGGTGATGCTTCACGGCTTCACCGGAGAGCATATTGTTTCGACCTTCAAATATCCGCGACTTTCAAGAAGACTCGTGGAAAGCGGTGTCGCGACCGTAAGATTCGACTTCCGTGGTTCGGGTGACAGCGAGGGCGAGTTCTGCGATATGTCTCCCCTGACGGAACTCCGGGATGCTCTGGAAATCGTGGCTCTGGTGAAAGAGAAGAGCTGTTTCAATGGAAAGCTGGCGCTTATAGGATACAGCATGGGCGGAATGGTCGCTTCCTTGCTAGCCGGAAGGGAGAGGGAGTTCGACGCCGTACTCCTCTGGTCGCCCGTCATAATGAACGGCGAGTTCTTCTCCAGAGAGGAGTACAGCTTTTCCAGCGACGAGAAGTACAAAGATATTCTTGGGTTAAAGCTAGGCCACGGCTTTCAAAAGGACGGGCTCAGCGTAGATGCCGCCGCGGAACTGGCGAACTACCGCGGCCCGCTAATGATAATACACGGGTCGGAAGACGAGTCGGTACCTTACGAACCAGTATTACGTTACGCCAGAGATAGGGGGATTGTCTTCCACACGGTCAAGGGGGCCAACCACAAGTATCAGAGGCTCGACTGGATAGAAGAGCTCTTCGAAGTGTCGGAAGGCTTTCTCTGCGATCGACTACTGTAGCGGGTGGTCGGCCACCCGCTTTCCTACCATCATCTCTCTCATAATCAGCAAAGCCCTGTCTATCAGTTGCTCGTCGGTCTCAAACCAGAATTCATCGCCGGAAACGCCTGTAACGGCCAATCCCTGCCTGGATAGCGCCGCCAGTTTTTCGACCAGCCCGTGTCTATGAAGGCCTGTCTCCTTGGCGATCGATCTTATGTTCATCCTGCGGTTCATGAGAGTTTTCAAAAGGTTCATCGAGCCTTCTACAGAAAGCACTCCCGCTATTTCGAGAGGGTCCATAGCTTCCGGTAGCATATTCTTCTTCCTCATCGTCTCTTCGCCTACAATTGAGATCACCGAGTTCCTTTCAGGCAGGTTGACGGTAATAACGGAGCCTCCGAGAAACCATGAAGAAAAAATATACAAGTCCGACTCGCTACTTTCTTCCCGTCTTTCGATATCCAGCAGCTCTCTTAGAAATGGTTGGCCATAGAGAGAGAAGTTGCCATTGAAAAGCTCTCTGAAGGTCCGGGAGCTTTCCCGCAAGATTTCCAAGAACTCGCCGTCGAAGAGTTCCCGACAAATGAAATGCAAAAGACTCGAAAAGCTTTCTTTCGCTCCGTTCTGGTCTCTGAGGATTTCGATGGCCGAGTACCTGCTGGAATTGCCGAGTTCCAGGTTTGAAAACACGTATTTGAGGGTTTCTCGCTCGTCGAGCTCCAGCAGTCTGAAGGCGAGATCTCTCGCTTCGCAGTCTTCGTAGTATTGCGGGCTGAAAAACTTTGCCATCAAACTCTGCGGTGAAAGCCGTTCCAGCCACTCCATAAACGCTTCACAGGAATCGATCCCTTCGAAGCAAATATAAGGAAGCGTCCTCAACCCGAAGAAACTATCCCAGCTGAAAAAAACCTCAATCATTTCGAAGAGTTCCGCGGGAATGGATACTCTGGATTTTATAACCCATCGTGCAAGATGGTCGGCAGCCAGAGTATCTCGATCGATCATTTTCTCATGGTTGTTGAGCCGAAAAAGCGCTGCGAGCACGGAGACGGCCTCGTTGTTCAAAACCCTAACATCAGCCATCGATAGCCTCTCCAAAGATCTCCTTAACAGAATCTCCAACGGCCTTAACCAAAAAGGCTTTGTTCAGGTTGAAAAGCCTTCTGTCTCCTTCCACGCTGTCTTCAATGACGCCATATCTCATCAACACGCTCAGGTAATCGGTTACCTCAACGTTGGTCAATCTAGTGGAAAGGGCTATTTCCGTCACTCCCATGGGAGCTTGAGAGAGTCTTTTTAGAATGCGCAGGTTCACGTCGTTTGCCAGGATGGTGAAGAGATCGACCCCCGAAGCCATTCTATCGACCGGAGGGGTTATCCTTTCGGGGTATCTGTATCCCACGACGTATATGTCCTCTCTTCTGTAAGGGATGGAGCCCTTCAACAAAATGATTTCGTAGAAGAAGGAGACCGCTATGGTAATGGATCCGGTTGAAGGAACGCCACTCCTGGCAGAACTCCCGGTGAGCCATTGAACGTAGTTTTTTCCGTACTTCTCGAAAAGAGCGTGCAGCTTCGATCGCTGTTTTTCGACCTCATGTATCGGGTCAAAGGGTAGTTCGCCGTAAATCCTTTCGTTGTACCACAGCAGAAGATGTATCAGCTCTTTTCTGGCTGCAGACGGATCATTACAGAGCTTCAAGAGGTCGGCCTTTTGTTTCGTCGGCATGGCCATGCTTTTAGATATGTACTCTATCAGCTCTCGCTCGTCATCGCTGGCCGAAATCGGCTTCAAAAGATCGGCCTCTCCGGAGAATCCATGACCGGAGCAGAGAAAGTTCACTATCAGGTCCCTGTCGGACATTGTTGAAAGGTAGGAAAGTAGAGACTCCGGTTCCATCAACTTCTTAGCTGCTATATGGTTGGTCAGGAAGAGGGCGAAAAAAGACTCCCTGTCGAAGAAGATCTCAAGTTTTTCTCTGATTCCCTCGGGAAGTGTTTTTCTTGTCTTCTCGACCCACTTCAGGATTCTCTCGTTCGGTTCCATTTCGAGACTGGGAGGTAACCTTTTGAATCTCTCCATTATCAACTCGTTGTTTTGGAGTCTGAAAAGAGAGGATAGAAAGTCGTAGTTTCTTGAATCGCAGAAATTCACACCTTCAGGCAACACAAAAATTCCTCCATTCCAGGAAGTTGATCCGGTATATTATACATCAGTCGAAGTCGATGCACAGATATCCGGGCCGAAGAGACTTCAGGACCATCTGAGCAGATAAGTTCTGGAGCTCTTTCTCTCCAGGGCAACCTCGTCCTTGATGGCGCGCGTCATCAGATAGACGTGGGAAAGTACCACACCCAGATCTATCGATATCACTTCCTCGTATATGGCTGGCAGCTTCTTCCAGCCGTGTATGGCTATCTCTCTCTCACCCAGAATTTCAAAGATCCACGGCTGACGGTTGAACGAAGAGGGAGCAAGTCTTCCGGAAAGGAGTATTTCCCGCATTTCAGAATCCAGCAATTCCGTTCTGCCTGTGATCAATTCTTCGAGTGGTTTTCGATTTGAATTCCGGTAAAGATGCCGTGCAGCCCTTTCTATATCCGTGATCTCATTCTTCTCGGGATAACCTAGAACGATCATGGAGAGGTAATTGGGGAGTCTTGCCCAGCTGGTGCCGAAACCTTTGAGCGTGAGATTCAAAACTATCTGTTCCCCTTCGAAGCCGTACTCCACAAGCTTCTCGGTCGAAAAATCCTTCATCTTTGCCAGAACTATCCCTGACGCGATGGGAAAGTTACACGAATAGTACCACTGGAGAGGTCCGGCGCTCTCGAGATGCTCTATTCCATTCATAGAATCTCTCACCGAAGCTATCTCAGACTCCTGGAGCCGTCTGTTTTCGAATTTCCTCTGTGTAATCCTGAGTTCTATCGCTCTGGCGATTTCCTGTCTGTCGTACATAAAATCACCCCTTTACTGTATTTTACATAATACAGATAATAAAACTCAAGATTATTCCACTCACAGATTCGTGCCAATTATGTGGATTCCTGAGGTGTTTCTTTCAGGCAATAGGTGTAGTATCTCTTTTTGTTGTTGCTGTCCAGCTTCACCTTGAGACCGTGCATCTCGTTTTCGAATCCGGGGAACCTGTTGTCGAAATCCTCGGAAAAATTGAGATACTCGACTATCCTCTTCGTTTCGGGCGTGTACCTCTCACCGGGCATGATCACCGGTATGCCTGGGGGATACGGAACTACCATTACGGCAGATATCCTGTTCTGAAGTTCCCTTATCCTGACCAATTCGGTGTTGCCGTTTACTAGTTCCGAGTAGGCTCTGGCAGGAAGCATCACCTGTTCGGGGGCCTGTGAATAGACGTCTTTCAAAACCCTGGCGATTCTGGCCTTTCGAAGGTACTCGTGCATCTGTTCGGACAGCTCCTGGAGAGTCATTTTGCCGTATTTTTTCGGGTGTTTCTTGACTATATCCGGGAAGACATCGTCTAGAGGGGCGTTTTCATCGAACAGCTTTTTGAACGTGAAAAGCTCTGCCAGCAATGTACCAGATTTTCCTTTGGTGAGGCCTAGCGAAAAGAGTATCAGGAAGGAATAGTGTCCGGATTTCTCGACCACTATCCCGCGGTCCCTGAGAAAAGTGGTCACTATGGTGGCCGGTATCCCCCAGTTTCTCATTCTGCCCTGTTTGGTTATCCCCGGTGTCATCACGGTCACTTTGATGGGGTCGAGGAGTATGTAATCGCTTTCCAGCTTTCCAAAGCCGTGCCAGTCCTCATTCCCCTTCAAGCACCAGTACTCGGGATGGTCCTTGAGGAGTTGTTCGTCGATATCTTCTATATCTTCTCTTTTCCTCTCACCCTTTTCGTTCTCCATGGTGATCTGTGAAGGCTGCCAGATCTCGAACCACCATCTTCTCTTGCGATCGATCTCTTTGTCCTCTATCTCTTCGCTCAGGTGTTTCATCTTCTTCCTGAAGACGATCGCCTCCTGTATTGTTTCGTCTATTAGGAACCGACCGGAGTTTCCGGCCATCATCTTCGAGGAAACGTCGAGCGAGGCGATTATTGCGTACTGAGGAGAGGTCGACATATGCATCATATAGGCTTCGTTGAATCTCCCGTGATCTATCTTCTTCTTCCCGTCTTTCACATGTATCATCGAACCCTGTGAAAAAGCGGCGAGAAGTTTGTGAGTCGAATGAGTCGTGAAAACGGTAGGAGCCCTCTCTCGGTCTATTTCCGGGGACATCCCGTACCTGCCCACGTACATCGGATGAAAATTGGCGTACGCGTACCATGCCTCGTCGAAGAGAACGTAATCCACAACGCCCTCGAGTCTGTCGATTATCTTCCTGGTGTTGTAACAGAGTCCGTCGTACGTTGAATTCGTCACGACTGCCAGCTTGATTCTGAAGTTTTCTTTGTCACTGACCAGCGAACTGGAATTGATTTTCTTTTCTATCTCGGCCCAGTCGAACTCCTCTTCATGAATGGGACCGATAATGCCGAGCGAGTTTCTGCTGGGTGTAAGGTATATCGGAATAGCGCCTGTCATTATTATCGAGTGCATTATAGATTTGTGGCAGTTCCTGTCGATGAGAACGATGTCGCCGGGCGTGACGCATGAATGGAAGACAATCTTGTTGGACGTTGATGTTCCGTTGGTGACAAAGTACGTCTCGTCGGCTCCGAAGATCTTTGCCGCGAACTTTTCGGCCGCGCCGATGGCTTCGGTGTGATCGAGGAGAGATCCGAGTTCGGGGACCGATACAGAGAGATCGCTGCGAAAGACGTTCTCTCCGAAAAACCTGTGAAAGAGCTTCCCGGTTGGGGACTTCAAAAAGGCTTCGCCACCGCTGTGTCCCGGGGTGTGCCAAGAGTATTTGAACTCATCCACGTAATGGATCAGCTCTTTGAGAAAGGGCGGTAGAAGCTCCTCCATGTATCTCTCGATAGCCTCTTCGATACGACCGGCTATGAAAGATGGACTGTCTTCTAGTTTCCATACGTAACCATCTATCTGACTGACTATCTCGAGGGGAATCTCTTTGACCCTGAGCTTTTCGGTCATCAGGAAGAGCGGTATAAGGGCGTTTTTGCTCCTAATTATCTCTATGATCTCTCCCGGGCCGAGGAACTCTTCATCGGATCTTATCACGAGATCCCAGTCAAGCAAGATGCAGCTTATGTTGGAGTGAGACATGAATTCGATTTTGCAGTCGTAACCCGAGTACGATTCTATAACGGACAGGCCCCTTTTCTGGAGCTCTTTTATTATCTCTCGAGTTGCTCTTCCACCAGTGTTTTCCGAGCGTAGATCGTCGTCAACCACCAGAATTGAGAAATCCTTGAACCACTCCATATCCGCTCCCCCCGATCATGCCTTTCTGTAGGCTACGAACGACCCTTTTGGGACATTTAGAAAACTGCCTATGACCTCGCACTTGGCCATCAAAAGGAAGAAGATCTCTCTCTTGGCAGAACTCAATCCCTCCAGATTGCCCTGTCCCTTAGAGATTACCACGTCGGCACCGGTATATATATCCTCAAACTCGTCACTCATTCGATCTTCCTGCATACCGGGTGCGTCTGCTCCGGAATCGATAAGAGTGGCGACGCTGTCCAGACCGACTTCGAGCGCTTCCTTCATGGTGACATCGTTCAAGGCCGGTTTGCTGCGAACTGCGAAATACGTCTCCGGGACTCCGGCTATCTCCATAAGGAGTTTATCGAGAACCACTTCGCCGCAGTTGTCGCCCACGATCAACATACTCTTTGCCCCTTTGATTCTCTCAGATAGTTCTTCAAGATCGTCGATCGCAAAGGGAGCGGCGAGGGCCTGCCTCATAGTTGAATCGATGTCGATCCTGTGGCCCGGGGCGAAATCTATGATATTGCCAGCCACCGAGAGCTTCAGAGCTCCGATCAAAGGGTCTTCGAGCGCACGGAGTTTCTCTTTGAGCTCATTGTAAACCTCAATTAAGAGATCGTCGGCCGCTTTTTTAACCTCCCTGAAGGCGTCGATCTCGCCCATGACCGCTTTTAGAGCCTTCCCCACATTACGCCCGATTTCAATAGGAGTTTCGGCCTCCAGATCCATCTCCGCCATATCTTTCAAGAATAGTCCGGCGGCGACGAGTTGTTCTTCGCGCTTCACACCGTTCTGGGAAAGTATTCTTACCAGCGCACTCATATTGCATGGTATGCATCTTGGATCTATTTTCATTACATCACCTCGACGGAATTATACATGCCGGATGCGAATAGATAATTAAGATGATCGAAAGAGCGGGGCACCAGAGGAGAGGAAGAGAGAGAAAGAGAGAGAGAAAGAGAGAGAGTGAAGCGAACTCTCGATGTTCTTTGCCGGCTCTTATCAATAATCTGCTACGCACAGCCCTAACAATGAGTCCTGAAATCGACGGTTTTTCAGTCTATAATATATGTGAGAGTATCTAAGAGGTCTGTCTTTTCTTATCCAGTGAGACATTCCATTCAGCGAGATTTTGTTAGACCGCCAATGAGGAGGCGAAGAGCATGAAGTCAATAGTAATCTACTTTTCTTTCGATGAAAGCACCAGGACGCTGGCCGAGGCTATGGCGTCTTCGATCGGCGCTGATTTGTTGAGACTGGTGCCTGCCGGGGATTTCGCTCGTACCTATTACCACCACGTGGAGAATCCCGAACAGATTAGATCGACACCCGGATACAATTCCGAAAGGGAACACGTTTGGGGCAGCGAATCGGTAACCATGAACAACAAACCCGAACTCGAGCCTTACGATTTCGATCCTGGGCTTTACGAAATGATCATAATCGGCACGCCTGTATGGGCCCTCACTTACGCACCGCCGTTCAACACATTTCTCGAGAAGGCAGCCATTAAAGGCAAAAGGATCGCCCTCTTCTGTACGCACCAAGGAATTATAGGCGCAGCGCTGGAGGACCTGAAAAAAGCCCTTAAGGGAAACGAGATCGTTCAGGAGATCGATTTCGAATCGCCCGCCTCGAGAATGGACGAGTATGTTGAGACTTCAAGAGAATGGGCCCGGGAACTCCTTCATCTCTGAATCCAAAAGCGGAAAGACGGACGCGGCTGAAAATGCGTTTCTGACTCAGTCTCTGTATTGGCCGGTTGATGGGTCGATCGATACTTAAAGTTTATTGGGTGGTGAATTCAATTGAAAGTACTTCTTACCAACGATGATGGCATTGAGGCCGCGGGGATTCGGCTTCTCGCCAAAAGGCTCGCGCTCACTCACGATGTTACGGTTGTGGCTCCGGAAGGTAACCGGAGCGGTGTGAGCCATTCAATTACGTGGTTGACTCCCGTGAGAATACGAGAAAAGGCTTCCGTGGAAGGTGTCAGTTCCTTCTGCACGAGTGGCACGCCGGCAGACTGCGTAGTGGCCGCCTTCACTCTCTTCGGCAAGAACGGTTTCGACATAGTGGTGAGCGGGATCAACCACGGGCAAAACCTGGGAGTGGACATAAGATATTCGGGTACCATCTCGGCAGCGCTAGAAGCGAGAACCCTTGGCATTCCGGCGATCGCCGTTTCGGTAGTGTCTGAAGAGAACCCCGATTTCTCAGCCGCTCTGGATTTTGTCGATAAATTCATACTTTATTACGACTGGAGAAAATTACCAAGGTACACCGTTCTCAACGTAAACGTACCCTCTGTTCCGCGGCAGAATATTTACGGAATAGCGCGTACCAGACCGGGTGGACTTGTAAAGAGGCGCTGGTTCGAAAAGAACACCAATGAGTGGGGCGAGCCGGTTTATTGGATGAGAAGAGAGATAATCTACGAATCGGAAGAGTCCGATCTAGATTTCAGGAGCGTGACGGCCGGCTTCATCTCCGTCAGCCCCATCGATTTCTTCCAGGGCTGCGATGAGGAATACAACGAAGATCTCGAAAGCGATCTGCGTTCCTTCGGCGATATCTGGCTAGATCGTAACGATCCCAATACACGAGAGTTTTCCAATGGGCGACGCCTGAAAGATACGGTATAGGAACACATTTATAGACAGGGGAAACCGTTCTCGAATAGTACAGATTGTTAACTATTTCACATATCTTTATTCAATATTTTCATTGTGGGCAAACAAACTTATGGCAATCTGCTATAATTCAGTTGAACGGGTGATAAGATGTCAGAGGTTCTATACAGAAAGTACAGGCCGAAAAACTTCAATGAGCTGGTTGGTCAGGATCAGGTGAAGGAGATCCTGAATAAGTCTTTTGAAAAGGGTTCTGTCTCGCACGCCTATATCTTCTCGGGTTCTAGAGGAACGGGAAAAACCACTAGCGCCCGGATCTTTGCCAAGATGCTCAACTGCCTCTCCGAGTCGAGTGAAAAGCCTTGTGGTATATGTCAATCCTGTCTAGCTATCGATACGTCTTCTCACCTGGATGTCATCGAGCTTGACGCGGCTTCGTATCGGGGAATCGACGAAATCCGAAAGATAAGGGACTCCGCCGCCTATCGGCCGATTATGGGACGCTACAAGATCTACATAATAGATGAATTTCACATGCTTACCCGCGAGGCCTTCAACGCTTTGTTGAAAACGCTTGAGGAGCCTCCGGAGAGAGTCGTCTTCGTTCTGGCCACGACGAACATCGAAAAGGTCCCCGAGACCATCCTATCCAGGTGCCAGATATTCACTTTCAAGACTTTGAGTGAAGAAGAGATCGTACTTTACCTAGAAAGAATCGCGACCTCTGAATCCTTCTCCTTTTCGAAAGACGCTCTGACAAGGATAGCCCGTGCCGCTCGTGGTGGGATGAGAGACGCGGTTAACCTCATGGAGAGGGTTGTGGCCTTCACTGGCTCGCTGGACGACCAATCGGTGAGGTTGACGCTTGGAATACTTCCCGATGAGGTAATCTCCAGTTTTTTGGCCGCCTTTTCAGGTGTCGATCCGAATCGATTGCTGAAAGTCTCGAAAGACATACTCGACGAGGGGCTTTCATACGAATCTCTGCTCGAACAATCGATAGACTTCCTGAAGGAAGGCTACGTTAAGAACATGATGCGAGGCAACCTGCAGATGATTTCGAGCCTCTGGGAAATACTCAAGGAGATGAAGTACGCCGAAGACAAAAAGGCCGTCTTCGAAGTAATGACCATATTGAAAAGTTTTGAACTGACCGGTCTGAAGGAAATCACCGGAGAGATCCTGGAAAAAAGTGATCATGAAGGCACGGCTGTTGCGAAGAAAGACACACAAGTCAAAGTCGAAGTCCTGCCACGTTCTACAGGAGGAGAGAATGTCTCGCGCGGCCCGGCCGAAATACTTCTGGATCATCTCTACGAAAAAGACTTCACTTTGCTCTGGGTACTCCTCGGTCTTTCGAGGATAACTCTATCGGAAGATGGGGAATCGCTCAGTGTGGATAGCGACGATGGCTTTGTTGCAAAACTTATAGAAGAGAAGCTCGATATGATCAACGGCATCTCCACGGAAATAGTGGGGAAGCCTGTCTCCATCTCCAGAAACAAAAGCCCAAAAGCCCTCGAAAGCCTCGATAAAGACCAGCGGGCTTACGTCAAGAACTTCATGGATGTGCTCGGCTTGAGCGGTAACGGTGCGCTTGGAGAATTCAAGATTGAAATAGAGGAGGACTGAAATGGCCAAAAAACTCAGAGGTCTTGGCGGTAGAAATTACGGAGGTTCGAAAAAGGGAACGAATATGAACGATCTCTTGAAGCAGGCTCAAAAGGCTCAAGAGGAAATGGACAACCTCGAGGACACCTTCAAGAACATAGAAGTGTCGGCTTCGGCCGGTGGAGGTGCGATCAACGTTGTGGCAACTTGCGATTACAGGATAAAATCAATAGAAGTCGATCAAGAATTAAAAGAAGAGGATTTTGAGATCGTCCAGGATCTCATAATCGCCGGAGTGAACGAAGCACTGTCGGAAGTAACGAAAAAACGCGACGAAGAAACGGCAAAGGTAACTGGAGCACTGAATCTGCCGGACAATATTCTTTAGGAGGTGTAGCAGATGCACAAAGTAGCAATAAACGGATTCGGAAGAATCGGAAGACTTGTTTTCAGAGAAATGATGGCGCGCGGGGGATTCGACATAGTTGCCATCAACGACTTGACTGACGCGGCGACCCTGGCCCATCTTCTCAAGTACGACTCGGTTCACGGAAGGTTTAAGGGAACGGTTCAGGCAAAAGAAGGGGCGATAGTTGTAAATGGAAAAGAGATAAAGGTGTTTGCGGAGAAGAGCCCGACGAATCTGCCCTGGAAGGCCCTGGGAGTGGAGCTTGTCATTGAGTCCACGGGCGTTTTCACGAGTAAGGAAAAGACGATGCCCCATGTCGAAGCCGGCGCAAAAAAAGTTCTCATTACCGCCCCGGCCAAAGGAGCGGTTGACGCGACGATCGTTCTCGGAGTGAACGACGATGAGTTGAAGCCGGAGATGCAGGTAGTTTCCAATGCTTCTTGTACGACCAACTCGATAGCCCCGATCATAAAGGTGCTCAACGACAATCTGAAGATCGTGAAGGGATACCTCACAACGGTACACGCTTACACGAACGATCAAAGAATACTCGATCTTCCCCACAAGGACCTGAGAAGGGCCAGAGCGGCGGCTGCCAACACAATTCCCACCTCTACCGGAGCGGCCAAAGCGGTCGGTCTGGTGATTCCCGGGCTGAAAGGCAAGCTCGATGGAATAGCCATGAGAGTCCCCGTAACAGACGGTTCCATAACCGACCTGACGGTGATTGTTGAAAAGGAAACGACGGCCGAAGAAGTGAACGCTCTGATAAAGAAGGCCGCTGAAAATGAACTCAAGGGAATTATAGAGTACTCCGAAGAAGAACTGGTGTCCTCGGACATCATCGGAACAACGGTTTCCGGCGTTCTCGACGGCAAGCTCACCTCTGCGATGGGCAATCTCGTGAAAGTGTGCGCCTGGTATGACAACGAGTACGGCTATTCATGCAGAGTTGTCGATCTCGCAGAGAAAATGATGAAAATGTAACCGAAGCTTTCTGGAGCGGGGCCATTAATGGCCCCGCTTTAATGAGAAGGAGGTTCAAAGTATGGCTAAGAAGTTAACGCTTAAAGACGTCGAACTCAAAGGTAAAAAAGTTCTTGTAAGGGTCGATTTCAACGTTCCGCTGGACAAGACTACCGGGGAAGTGACCGACGACACGAGAATCGCGGCGGCCATTCCCACGATTGAATATATAACCGGAAAGGGCGGGAAGGCAATTCTGGTCTCCCATCTTGGAAGACCCAAAGGGGGCAAAGATCCAAAGTACACCCTCAAGAACGTCGCATCCAGACTTGAAAAACTTATAGGAAAACCTGTCAAATTCGTCGATGACTGCATCGGTCCGGAGGTCGAAAAGGCCGTTTCCGATATGAAAGACGGCGAGATACTTCTTCTGGAAAACGTTAGATTCTATCCCGAAGAGGAGAAGAACAACCCGGAATTCGCCGCGAAGTTGGCCGCTTTTGCGGACATCCATGTCAACGATGCCTTCGGAACGGCCCACAGAGGCCACGCTTCCAACACCGGGGTGGCGGCTCATCTGGTCAGTGTAGCGGGCTTTTTGATGGAAAAGGAAGTCGAAATGCTCGGCATGGCCATAGAGAATCCCGAACACCCTTACGTGGTGATACTGGGCGGTGCAAAAGTTTCCGACAAGATAGGCGTGATAACCAACTTGCTGGAAAAGGCCGATAGAATACTCATAGGAGGCGCCATGATGTTCACCTTTCTCAAGGCGCTGGGTAGAAACGTCGGCGATTCGCTCGTGGAAGACGACAAAATCGAACTGGCCAGAGAAATACTCGACAAGGCCTCAAGAAAGAAAGTCGATTTCGTGCTTCCTGTAGATGCGGTAACGGCAAGGGAAATTGCCGCCGGAGTCGAGAAGAAAGTCGTCATGACCGATGAGGGAATACCGGCCGGCTGGAAGGGACTGGATATAGGACCGAAAACCGTTGAACTCTTCAAATCGAAGCTTGCGGATGCCAAAACCGTCGTCTGGAACGGCCCCATGGGTGTATTCGAGATCGACGATTTCGCGAATGGAACGGAAACGGTTGCCAAAGCCCTTGCCACTCTAAAAAGCGCCGTTACGATAATCGGCGGTGGAGACAGCGCCGCGGCTATAAACAAGTTCGGACTGGCCGGGGAAGTATCGCACGTTTCGACCGGCGGCGGCGCTTCGCTGGAGATGCTTGAAGGTCGTGAAATGCCCGGTATAGAGAGTCTGGCGAATGCGACCGGAAAAAAAAACGAAGATTGATGGTGGCCGGTAACTGGAAGATGAACAAATCGCCCGGGGAGGCAAGGATGTTCGCCGGCTTTCTGGCCTCTTCGATAGGAGAAGAATCGTCTGTTGACGTAGTGGTCTTCCCGACCAGTCTGGCCGTTTCCGGTGTTGCAGACATGATGAAAGACACGAAGATCAAGGTCGGAGTCCAGAACATCCATCCGGCCGATGGCGGCGCTTTCACCGGAGAGATTTCTGTACCGATGTTGAAGGAACTGTACATCGATTACGTTCTCGTCGGCCACTCTGAAAGGCGTCAGCTCTTCGGGGAGACCGATGCACAGACCAACGAGAAGATAAAGGCCGTCCTGAGAAACGGCCTGACGCCGGTCTTCTGTATCGGAGAGACTCTCGAGGAGAGAAAGGCTAACCTCACCAACAGCGTTCTGGAGAGACAGCTGAAGAACGGCCTTATGGGTTTTACAAAAGAGGAAGCCTCTGGAGTTATAATCGCCTATGAACCTGTCTGGGCCATAGGAACGGGAGTGGTGGCAACGCCGGAACAGGCTGAAGAGACGATGAAATACATCCGTCAATTCCTGGTCGGGCTCTACGATTACGACCTCGCAGAAAGCATCAGGATACTTTACGGAGGCAGCATAAAGCCCGATAACTTCGACTCTCTGGTGGCCATGGAAGATATAGATGGCGGCCTAGTCGGTGGAGCGAGTCTTCTCGAGAGCTTCGTACAGCTGGTTGCCATAGCCAAGAACCACGAATAAGGTATTTCGAATTCATAGCCGCCCCGAAGGGCGGCTATTTAGTTTTCTTTACCGGCTCAAATGATATAATCTCCTGATGAGGGGGTGTGGTTCTTGGATAGTTATCAGGAGCTTGAACTGGTTGTCGACAAGATGGTCGAAGAATTCAGCCGCCTTAAAAAAGAGAATGAGCAGCTCTGGAAACAGGTTCAACAGTCGCAACAAAAGCTTGAAGAAGCCGGGCTTAAGATACGCGAGCTCGAGCTCAGACTTGAAAGCGAATCGAAGACTATATCTTCCCTTATCAAGCGAGTGAAAGTCAGTCTCGATGAAAACAGCAAAAAAACATAAGGAGTAATAATCATGAAACGATCAGTCTCTTTGAACCTGGGAGGACGCCAGTTCTCCTTTCTAAGCGGCGATCCTCAGGAAGTCGTCGATCAGGTCTTTTCAAAAGTCACCGAAATGTACGACGCGTTCAAAAAGAAGGAAGAGGAAATCGGGTTCGAAAAGTTGATGGTGGGCATCTGTGTGAACCTAGCCCATGATCTCATTAAAAGCCAGAACGAACTGGTAAGGTTGAAAGCCAAGTACGAAGAGGTACTTTCGGAATACTTCCAGGGACGTGAAGGTGTTGAAGGATAATTTGAAGATCGGAGTCTTCGATTCCGGCATTGGTGGTCTGACCGTACTTAAAAAACTCCTGCAGGGCTTTCCCCGCGGCGTGGATTTTTTCTACTTCGCCGATACTGCACGTGTACCTTACGGGTCGAAACCCATCGAAACCCTTCGCGGCTATATCGGGGAGATCTTCGATTTCTTCTTTCAACTGGGTATCGATGCGATCGTTACTGCCTGCAACACATCGGACTCTGTACTCTCTCAGAGGGAAAAGCAGAATCTTCCCGTACCGTACTTCAGCATCATAGATCCGACCGTCAGAACGTTAGGTTCGATCGCTCCGAAAGGATCGGAGGTTTCGGTAATAGCCACAAGCAACACAGTGAGGAGATCGCTGTATTTGAGGAAGCTTTTCAGATACGAAAATCTGCGTCGAATAACCCAGAAAGCCTGTCCGCTCTTCGTGCCAATAATCGAGGAAGGCATCTGGGAAGGTGAAATAGTTGATGCCGTGGTCAGGTATTATCTGGCCGAAATCAACCGAATGGAGCCGGATTATCTGATACTGGGCTGTACCCACTATCCTTTCATAAGAAAAGTAATAGAGTCTTCGATATCTCGCAAAACGCTTCTGATAGACCCGGCCGATTTCATACTGGTGGATTTAATAAACTGGATCGGAGAGATAGATGGTGAAGAGTCGCGGGTCACCTACTACGTGAGCGGCAACCCCGAATCTTTCCAGAGAGTCCTCAAGAGATACTTCCAGAGAGAGGGCGATGTTGTACCGGTCGATCTAGTCAACGAAAGAATAACAGTCAAAAGGTAGTGCTTGGCTTGAGAAAGATAGTGCTTATCGGAGGCGGTACCGGACTCTCTACATTTGCAAGAGTGTTGAAGGGTTTCCCGGTAGAGCTCACACTCGTTGTCGCGATAACCGACGACGGAGGAAGCTCGGGAATCCTTCGCGAAGAAATGAAAATACCGCCCCCTGGTGATATAAGAAACAACATCATCGCACTGGCAAACGATGAAGAGATTCTCACGAAGGTGTTTTCACACAGGTTTTCCACAGACGCTATGAAAAAACACTCGCTTGGCAACATCATAATCGCAGGCCTTACGGAGATGTATGGCAGTTTTCCGGATGCCGTCATCGCCGCATCGAAACTGCTGAACATTAAGGGCAGGGTTCTACCGGTGGCCGACGCACTGGTTCGTCTGATAGGAGAGCTCGAGGACGGATCGAAAGTCGAGGGTGAATCGGCGGTCGCGAGGTACGGAAAGAAGATCAAAAGACTCACTCTCGATAGAAAGGTTCAGGCCTTGCCGGAAGTTTTGAGAGCGATAGAGACCGCCGAGACGTTGATCGTCGGACCGGGCAGCCTATTTACGAGCGTTGTTCCGAATTTTCTCGTCTCCGGAGTAAGTGAAGCCTTTTCTAGATCTCCCGGAAAGAGGGTTTACATCTGTAACATAATGACGCAGCCGAACGAATCGGAGGGTTTCGATCTAAAAAAGCACGTAGATACCGTAGAGTCGTACACCGGAACTCCATTCGACCGGGTGTTCTGGACGGAAGTTGGCGGTGTCGAAAAGGCTGTGCTGGAGAGGTACAGGCGGGCCGGCGCGGCACCGGTAATGAACGATCTTCTGGACGATACGAGGGTAACCAGTATATGCGGAACTACTACCGAGCTTATCACCGACGGGAGAGAGAAGCTGGTGGTGAGGCACTCCAGCGAGAGCGTTGTATCCATTCTCAGAGAGCTGGAGATCTTTGAGGAGATTCTGCTTTGAGTTACGCCGATAAATTGAAGGAAGAACTCTGTCATCTATCCACCGAAGATACTTCCGAGAGCAGGGCGGAGTTTCTGGGTTACGTCAAGTCCAGAGGAACTCTCAGGATAAGAGATGGAACGTCTTACCTGGTCATTCTTCTGACATCTATCACCAGTCTCAAAAGATTGTTTCAGATCACCAGGAGACTCTCTCTTCCTATATACGAAACACAGGTCACCGAAGAAATCCGCTTTTCAAGAAAACGCGGCGGAGAGCTTAGTTACATCTTCGCAGATGTCGAAAAATTCCTTGAAAGCAACGGCATTTCAGTGAGAAACGACATAATACCCTCGCCGGTGAGGGACGATCCCGTTTATTTTGGAGCCTTTGTCAGAGGCCTGTACCTGGCAGGCGGTTCTATAGTGGATCCCTCTAAAGAATACCATCTAGAAATAACGCTCGATACTACAGGAGAGTTCGTCGATTCTTTGAGAGATTACCTTCATGACAACTTCAACATCAAGTGCGGAGTCGTCAAAGTCAGAAACAAGTTCAAGGTCTACGTCAAATCGGCCGGCGACTTGATGGAGTTGCTTTCTCTTATGGGAGGGAAACGCACGGTGGCGCACCTTTCCAGAGCTGTAGAGGTAAGGAAGATAAGGGGCAACGTGAGCCGCACGCTGAATTTTCTGACGGCGAACGCAAACAAATCGGGACAGGCTATGGCCAGACACGTCAGGGCCATCAGAATCATCGACGCGAAGATCGGTCTCGCCAGACTCGATAGCGAATTGAAGCAGGTAGCCATCCTGAGACTGGAGAACGAAGACCTTAATCTGAGAGAGCTAGGGGAGATGATGAACCCTCCTATGAGTAAATCCGCAGTATATAATAGGTTGAAAAAGCTGATATCGATAGCCGAAGAGATGGGGGAGATCTGATGAAATGTCCATTCTGCTCCAGCGAATCGACCAGGGTTCTCGACTCCAGGCCGACCGAGGATAACACCTCGATCAGGAGGCGCCGTGAATGCGAAGACTGCGGCGGAAGATTCACCACCTACGAGAGGTACGAAAGACTCCCCTTCTTTGTAATCAAGAAAGACGGCAGGAGAGAGAGATTCAACAGAGAGAAGATTATGAACGGTCTTCTTAGGGCATGCGAGAAGAGACCAATTTCGCTCGAAAGGCTCAGCTCGATAGTAGATTCAATCGAAGACGAGGTCACCAGGTCGGGGCGCCACGAGGTTCTCTCACAGGAGATCGGAGAGATGATAATGGCTAAACTCAAGCTCCTGGACAGGGTTGCGTATGTTCGCTTCGCATCTGTTTACAAAGAATTCAGGGACATAGATCATTTCGTGGATATAATAAAAGAGCTAAAGAACGATTAAGTTCGTTGAATGGAGGGGATCCAGGTCGTGAAGAAAAAAGCCATTTACCTCACCCAGGAAGGCTACGACAGAATGAAAGAGGAGCTAGAAAACCTCAGAAAGAGACTCATGTACGATATTGCCGAAAGAATAAAGGAAGCCCGGGAGCTCGGCGACTTGAGTGAAAACAGCGAATACGATGAAGCGAAAAACGAACAGGGTCGAATCGACAGCAGAATAAAACAACTCGAGGAGATACTGAACAACGCCGAAGTCATAGAAGACGATGGCGATATGAGCACAGTCAAGCTGGGTCACATAGTGGAGCTTCAGAACATGGAAAACGGTGAGAAATCTGAGTACAGAATCGTAAACGCTCAGGAAGCCAACATATTCGAAGGCAAAATAAGTTCCGATTCCCCCATAGGCAAAGGGATACTCACTCACAAAGTCGATGAAGTCGTAAGAGTTAAAACCCCGTCTGGATGGGCCAAGTACAAAATACTCACCATCGGCAAATGATCGGAGGCAGTCATGAGTGAAGAGACACGGAGACAGAGGCTCCGGGAAATAGATCAGATGCGCGAGGAAGGTGTAGAACCCTACCCTTATCGTTTTGAAAAGACCCACTGGGCCGGGGACATAAAGAACGAGTTCTCCACTCTGGAGAATTCTCAGACAAAGGAAGACGTGGAGATAAGGACGGCCGGCAGGGTAATGGCCTTGAGGAGTCATGGAAAGTCCTCCTTTTTTGTCCTTCGCGACGATACCGGAAGGATTCAGGCCTATATCAGACTCGACTCGGTCGGAAAAGACAGCTTCGAAATCTTCAAAAAGTACGTCAACATAGGCGATTTCGTTGGTGTCACGGGCTTCCCCTTTAAGACACATACCGGCGAGGTGTCGGTCTTTGCCAAAAGCTTCGAGATCCTTTCTAAGTCCATAAGAACAATGCCCGAAAAGTGGCACGGCTTGAAGGACAAAGAGATAATATACCGCCAGAGATACGCTGAAATGCTCTCCAGCGATGAAGCGCTCAACCGCTTCAAGATCCGCTCCGAGCTTTTCCGGCTCATAAGGGAGTTTCTGGCGCAGAGAAGGTTCATCGAAGTGGACACCCCAATGCTTCTCCATCTGACCGGTGGAGCCTCGGCAAGGCCCTTCGAAACAAGGATAAACGTCTTCGAATCGCAAATGTTTCTAAGGATCGCAGAGGAGCTCTTTCTTAAGAGATACCTGGTAGGGGGGTTCGAGAGGATATTCGAAATCGGGAAGAATTTCAGGAACGAGGGGATATCCTACAAGCACCATCCGGAGTTCACCATGATGGAGCTCTACTGGGCCTATGCAGATTACAACGATATTATGGATATCACCGAAGCGATGATCAACCACATTGTCGAGAATCTGGCCGGCTCAACCAGGATAAGCTATCAGGGAAGAGAGATCGACTTTTCCAGACCCTGGCGCAGGGTGAAGATGGCCGATTTCATCCAGGACAACCTCGGAGCGAACATACTCGAGGATTCAGATGAAAGACTGATAGAGGTCCTGAAAAAACACAACAGCGAGCCCGACATGAAAGAGAGGGGCCACCTGATAGAGAAGCTCTGGGATCTCGTCGAAGACAAACTCGTTAATCCAACCTTCGTCACCGAGCACCCGGTGATAATCTCACCACTTTCCAAGGTCCACAGAAGCGACCCCAGAGTGACTGAAAGGTTCGAACTGATAATAAGTTCTATGGAGATGGCCAATGCCTTCAGTGAACTCAACGATCCTATAGAGCAGCACAGAAGGTTTTTACATCAGGCTGGGCTGAGAGAAGCGGGAGACGAAGAAGCCCAGATGATGGACGACGATTTCCTGAGGGCGCTGGAATATGGAATGCCTCCCACCGGCGGGCTGGGTATCGGCTGGGACAGGATCCTAATGCTGGTAACCGATTCGCCCACAATAAGGGACATAATTCCCTTCCCTCTCGTAAGGCCGATCTCTTTTGAAGAAGAGGAGCTACAGAGCGAGGAGGAACTACAGGAGTGAGCTCTATGAGTCTATACGAAAAGATACAGAGCGATATGAAAGAAGCAATGAAATTGCGGGACACGCTCAGGACCAACACGTTGAGATCTGTCATAGCTGCCGTAAAAAACTTCCAGGCCTCTTCCGAAGAGAACAGAAAGGCCGAAGTGACGGATGATACGGTTATCAACCTGATCGGAAAAGAAGTGAAACGGAGAGAGGAATCCATAGAGGCCTACATCAAAGCCGGAAGAGACGAACTCTTGGCCCAGGAAACCCTGGAAATGGAGATACTCAAGGACTATCTTCCCGAAGAAATGGGCGAGGACGAGATACGTGCAGTCGCGCTGAAGACTATCGAAGATCTGAAAGCCAACGGACCTTCCGATCTTGGAAAGGTTATGCGCGAGGTGATGGTCAGACTCAAGGGAAGGGCCGATGGGAAACTGACCAACAAAATAGTCAGGGAGCTTCTCGAGAGCAGATGAAGGTCCAGATACTCACAGCCGAAATCGGCAGCACTACGACAGTGCTTTCGGCCTTTTCGTGCGACGCATCCGGAAAGCTGTCTTTCCTGGCCCAGGGAGAATCGTACACGACCGTCGCCGAGAACGATGTGACGGTAGGAATAGAAAGGGCTCTGATCGAACTCAAAAAACGACTTAATGATGATAGGCTCGACTGGGAGGTTTTCATTGCCTCCTCCAGCGCGGCCGGCGGTCTTAGAATGACTGTTCACGGCCTCGTTTACGATATGACCGTTAGGGCAGCGAAAGAGGCGGCTCTGGGGGCCGGCGGAGTGATAAAGCTGGTGACGGCGGGAAAGCTTTCTAAACGGGATCTTGAGAAAATCTCAAGGATTCAGCCGCGACTCGTTCTGCTGGCCGGGGGCGTCGACTACGGCGAAGAAGAGACGGTGATCCACAACGCCGGTATGATAAATCAACTTGACGGGTCGATACCTCTTGTTTACGCCGGCAACACTGCCGTCTCCGATGAGGTACGTGAAATAATCTCTCCAACTGGAAGAGAGATGCACTTTGTCGATAACGTGTATCCCAGAATCGACGAACTTAACGTCGAGCCTACCAGGAAAATCATAAGGGAGGTCTTCTCCAGAAACATCATAAAGGGACCGGGGATGGAAAAGATCTACTCGATAGCAAACAAACCGGTTATCCCCACCCCGGCCGCTGTGATGCTCGCGGCCGAGCTTTTTTCAAAAGTGTACAACGACGTTCTGGTCGTGGATATCGGCGGGGCCACCACCGATGTCGATTCCGTTACCGACGGCGACCCGGAGATCTCGAAAATGCTCGTCTCGCCCGAGCCGCGCTCGAAGCGAACGGTCGAGGGAGACCTCGGCGTCTATGTCAATGCCCGCCACGTTATTGATCACATCGGTGAGAAGGAGTTGAGAGGGGAGTTCGCTTACTTTGACGAGATCGTCGGCTCGCTTTCTCCTTACCCGGTTAACGACGAAGCCTCCAGGTTTTCGGCGCGTCTCGGCAGATACTGCTTCGAGACTTCCATAAGGCGTCATGCGGGATATATACGACAGATGTACGGTCCTACCGGGAGGATAGAGGTCGCCCAGGGAAAGGATCTAACGGCCATAAAATCCATAGTCGGAACGGGGGGGCTTCTGAGCAGATCGAGATACACCCGACAGATAATTGATAACGCGAAATCGTTGTCCGGAAACCATTCAAAGGAGCTGCTTCCGGGACCGGATGTAAGAATATATAGAGACAGGAACTACATATTCGCAGCCATAGGACTCATCTCGACGGTGGACGCTTCCCTCGCCACGGATTTGATAGACAGCGCACTCGAAGAGCTGCAGTGAAGGTCCACTCGAACGGCCCTTGTATTGACACCTGTAACTCCAGATGATAGAATCTCCTTGAATGCGGGTGTAGCTCAGTTGGTAGAGCATCAGCTTCCCAAGCTGAGGGTCGCGGGTTCGAGTCCCGTCGCCCGCTCCAACTATTTCACATCGTAGATCATCACCACCGAAGGACCAAGAGACACTATACCGCGCAGAGAAAGCGAAATAGGCCTTTTCAGGTGAGTTGCAAGGTGTGCGATTCCGTTGTTTATCGTCGGTTCCAGCGTGATGTGGAGTTCGTTCACCAATCCCCTGTCGGCAAAATCCGCGAAAGTTCTAGCCCCACCGATCAGACATGCCTGGTCGATCCCCCGGCCCTCGATCTCTTCGATCAGCGCTTCGGGCGGTGAAGAGCGGAAAATCAGGCTTTCCGATTCTTCGTAAGCTGCAGGGTTTCTGGTGAGAACCACATTCAACCTTCCCGGGAGCGTTCTTCCTATGCTCTCATAGGTTCTTCGACCCATAATGATCGTTCCTACACCGGTTGTGAGTTCTTTGAAATACCTTTTATCTTCCCTAGATGTCCACTCGGTCCTGTCGTTCTCAGAGAGAGCTATCATACCGTTCACCGTACTCGCGAAAACCGCTATCAACCTCAAGGTCTTCTACCTCCCGGCGGGAGATGTGTTTCTGCGAAGCTTCCGACGAAATTCAAATCGATTTTCCCGTGCTTCGCCGACCTCTCCCTGTACTTTTGAATTCTAACGCTTTTTCACACCGAGAACAAATTCCCAAAAATCCTCAACTGTGTTATTCTCTATTTATAGGAAGGTGAGGATTATAAAGCTCAGGTTTGTCTCGATTCTATCAATGTTCGTTCTCTTGATTCCACTGGTTGCCTGCAGCGACCGGACCGGTTATTCTGTTTCAATCAAGCAGGCTAGATGTGAATTCGCCGAGTGTTATCTCGATCTTGATATAAGGTATCCCGCGAAAGATAGGCCGGAGATTCTTATCACCGTTGACAGAATACCCGTAGATGCGATGGACGGAGTCAGAACTGACGATCCGAAGTACAGTTTCAAGCTTGAATCGTCGGGTTCCCACAAGATATACGTAACTCTCGTAAAGGGCAAGAGGTTCTTGACCAGTCCGGTTTCAACCGATATCCTGGTCGATACCAGAATCCCCGAAACACCATCAATCATCTGGAGGGTGTCTGGAGGAATGCTGTTGATTCACCTGGCCACGCAAGGGAACATCTCTTATACGGCCTTCAAAATACTTGTCAACTCCGGGATTGAAAAGATCTCCACATCTCCATATTTCGAGATCGATATAGAAAAGGGAAGAGATTACATCATACAGGGTTACACTTCGCGCGGCGTAAACCAGTCAGAGCCAGGGATTCTAGATTTCCTGCTCAACGAAGATGAAGCGCCTAAGATAAATACCTTCATAGAGTCTCCATACTCCGGGGGCCCGATTATGCTCACACTGGAAGACGACTGGGATAGAAGCAGTAGGCTTTCGGTGAACGCTTTCGCAGAACTGAGCGGTATTAGATTCCTCTACGATGGCCAGAGATTGATTCCCGAATCGCCTCTACCCCAGGGTGAGGACGCGATAGTGGTAAAGGTGATGGACTCTTCAGGCAATTGTACAGAGTATTGGGAGAGTTTCAACATAGTCAAGAGAACCTCGGAGAGCCTTCCGGAGCTGTATATTGAAGAAGGGGCAGTACGAAACGCTAAGTGGGCTGCGCAGGACGGAACAACCGTTTTGCAGAAGTTCGGCGGTGGTGAGTGGACCACCATCTCGACCCATGACCGGGACGAAAAAACCACCACCATCCCTAGAGACTCTCTTTCTATCGAAGGCGATCTTTACAGGTTGCTCGTAAAAAGCGCTTCAGAGATCACACTTCCATCGATGCCGGTCTTTGCAAAAGAAAGCTTCTTCAAAAGATTCAGCACAGAGGTAATCTCATCGCTTTTGGGAATGGATGCCCTTCTGGTAGGAGAGAACGACTATCGCCTCTTTGGAAATATCGTGGTGAGAGAGAACTCCATAATGAAGGTCGAATCGGGTTCTACTCTGACCATTGCAAGAGGTAACACCCTCCTCGTGAGCGGTGTCCTTGATCTGGAAGGTAGAAAGGATAGAATAGCCCTGAACCCCGGGGGTTCTTACGGAACTTTAGAGGTCTCAAACAACGGTATTTTGATCGCCAGGAACGTCGATTTCAACAAAACGCGAATAGTCGTAAAAAACGCCTCGGTGATCGCAATGGATGATTGCACTCTGGGAGCCGGTTTGGAGATACGCGGCGCCAGAACCGTTCAGTTGTACAACTGTGAGATAGCCGGAGACATACTCTTCGACGGTGTGATAGATCTTTACATACATTCATCCAGAACCGGCTCCGGAAAGTTCGTTTTGAGCAATTCTTTATCTTCTACGGTTTCCAGATCGAAGATAGAGAACGATACGGTAGAAATCAGGAATTCGAGAGTGAGTTTCCTTCTCGGAGCTGTTTCGTCGCAGAATTTGAAGATGCATCAGTTGTCCAGAGTATCTATGACCGGACTCGAGATATCCTCTGAGAAACTTGAAGTGCTTGAAGCCTCCTCGCTAAGCCTGGAAGAGATTTACAGCGATGGAAAGTTCTTACTGTCAGCAAGAACTCTCTCGAGAGTAAGTCTTAATGAAGAACTCGCCGGAGAACTGGAACTTGAAACCGACGAAAAGTCGGTAATTGCGACGTACTGAGATGAAGGTTTTTGGAGATTTCGATCCCGGAGTCCTCAATGGACTGATTTTTGACATTTCCTACCCGCTGTACAGAATAAACCACGGAACGGTTTTGCTATCATGGTTCTGCAAACCGCCCGGAAAAACCCGCAGATCACTCGAGCTGGGTTCTGGAAGCGGGGCGATTTCCATCTACCTGGCTTCAAGATACGGCATAACCGCTTCGGGAATCGAAGTGGATGGGCAATTACACAAAGTATCTTTGGAGAATGCCCGAAGAAACGGTGTGGAAGACAGGGTCTCTTTTTTCAACTGTTCGGTCAGTGATTTTCTCACTTCCAAACGTGAGACGCACCACGATTTCGATATAGTGGTATCGAACCCTCCACACTACCTTCACCCGGGAATCGAGAGTCCCGACAGTAGAAGAAACACGGCCAGGAGAATATCTCCCGGGCTCATGAACGAGTTCGTCAGAGCGACCGGGGCTCTCTTGAAGAACAGGGGAGCTTTCTTTTTTCTCGTCCATCCCAGAGACCTCACGAAGTGGATAAGGAGAATGGAGGACGAGAGACTCGGAATCCACAGAATCAGATTTGCGCACGGCAAGAGTGGAGGACAGGCTCAGCTAGTTTTGATTGCTGGCAGAAAGAACTCCACGTCCGAAATACTGGTAGAACCGCCAATAATTTTGAGGTGAATGCAGGAATGTTCATTTGTTTCGAAGGAATCGACGGGTCTGGAAAAACGACTCAAATCAAACTTTTACAGGAATACTTGAGTCAATTAAGAGTAGAACATATAATTGTAAGGGAACCGGGAGGCACTAAAGCCGGTGAGGAGATAAGGAACATCCTACTCCACAGCGATTTCAGGCTGCAGCCGGAGTCTGAGTTGCTGTTGTTTATGGCAGCAAGAGCCCAGATAGTGAGAGAAGTCATCAGACCTGCGCTTGAAAAAGGACTTGTGGTGCTGGCAGACAGGTTCATGGATTCCTCGCTGGCGTACCAGGGAATAGGTAGATCGATTGGAATAGAAATAGTCAGAACCATAAACGGGTTTGCAGTCGGTTCAACTATCCCGGATATCATTATATACATCGATGTTCCTGCAACTGAAGCTGTCTTGCGGATGAGAAAAGAAAAGAAAAATGATAAAATAGAAGTGGAGAGTTTGGAGTTTTTCGAAAAAGTAAGGAACGGTTATATGAAAATTATCAGGGAGAAATTGGATAACTATGAAATTGTGGATGGAACGAGAAGTATGACAGAGGTTCACGAATGTATCAGGAACATTGTAGATCGTTTTCTACAGAGATTTAGGCTCAACGGGAGGTGAAATAGAGATGTATTTCGACAAGTTTTCTGAAGGCGCCGCGCAGGTTTTCGTAACGGCACAGGACGAGGCCAGAGGTCTCGGCCACCCGTATGTTGGAACCGAACACCTCCTTCTGGCAATCATCAAGGTCGATAATGAGCAAACAACCAGGATTCTCAGGAACTATTCCATAACATATGAAAGAGTCTCCAGAGAAGTGACTTCGATGGTAGGCACCAATGTTCATCAGTCTGTAGTCGGAGCCCCACAGATGACCCCCAGGGCGAGACGAGTCATAGAGCTTGCAAACGATGAATCAAAAATGCTCGGTCAGGACAAGATCGATGTTGAACATATTTTGCTTGGTATCGTACGCGAAGGAGAAGGGATCGCAGCGCATATTTTGAAGCAGATGGGTGTGAACCTCTCTCAACTCAGGAGAGAGATTATCGAAAACATCACCGGAGACTGGGACGACGGCGGCTCAGAACAACCGGAGAACGTTTTTTCTCCGCAGCAAAACACGAGCACCAGCGCGGCTATCAAACAGCTCGAAGGTTTTGGAACCGATCTGACTTCGATGGCCCGGACCGGAAAGCTCGATCCGATAATAGGCAGAGAGATAGAACGCCAGAGGTTAATGGAGGTCCTATCCAGAAGAAAGAAGAACAATCCCGTGTTGATTGGCGAACCGGGAGTTGGAAAAACCGCGATTGTCGAAGGTCTGGCACAGATGATAGTCGATGAGGAGATACCCGAGACTCTCAAGAACAAGGTTATCTTCGCGCTCGACGTGGCCTCTTTGATAGCCGGAACGAAATACAGGGGAGAGTTCGAGAAACGTCTGAAGAAATTGATTCATGTAGTCAAGTCCAACGGCAACATCATACTTTTCATCGACGAAGTGCACACGATCGTCGGAGCCGGTTCGGCCGAAGGTGCCGTGGACGCCGCCAATATTTTGAAACCCGCACTGGCAAGCGGAGAGATAAGGTGCATTGGCTCTACGACTCCCGACGAATACAGGAAGTATATAGAGAAAGACGCCGCCCTGGAGAGACGTTTCCAGAAGATATACGTTACCGAACCGTCACCGGAGCAGTCCGTCGAGATTCTGAAGGGAATAAGACACAAGTACGAATTACACCACAAAGTCAAATACACAGAGATAGCACTGGAAGCGGCCGTGATGCTTTCCCATCGCTACGTTTCCGATAGATTCCTTCCCGACAAAGCGATAGATATAATAGATGAAGCCGGTTCGAGGGCAAGACTTCAGAAGTTGACCATACCTGAAGAGCTTAAAAAGATGCAGACCGAGCTGGAGCTGTTGAAAATAAAGAGGGAGACGGCCGCAGCTGATCAGGAGTACGAAAAGGCTGCCCAGTTGAAGGAGAAGGAAAGAATACTCCAGCAGAAGTACAGAGATAGCTACAACCAGTGGCGCAGCAGGGTCGATAGCGAAATCGTGACACTCGATGAAGACGAGATAGCGGAAATCGTTTCCAACTGGACCGGTATTCCTCTCAGGAAGCTCGAAGAGACGGATACTGAGAAGCTACTAACTCTAGAGTCGGCCCTTCATGAGAGAATAGTCTCTCAGGACGAGGCTATCTCCGCCGTCGCCAAATCCATAAGACGTGCCCGCAGCGGCCTCAAAGACCCCAGAAGACCGATAGGCACTTTCCTCTTCCTTGGACCTACAGGTGTGGGGAAGACCGAGCTGGCCAAGGCGCTGGCCGAGTATCTCTTCGGGGACGACAAATCTCTGGTCAGATTCGATATGTCCGAGTACATGGAACGCTTCTCGGTATCGAGACTTATCGGGGCTCCTCCGGGATATGTCGGTTACGACGAAGGTGGAACTCTCACCGAAAGAATCAGGAAGAGACCTTTCTCTGTGATACTGTTCGACGAAATCGAGAAGGCTCACCCGGACATATTCAATATCCTTCTCCAGATTATGGACGACGGACGGCTCACCGATTCACAGGGAAGGCAGGTCGATTTCAGGAACACCATAGTAATAATGACCAGCAATCTGGGAGGTGAATTCATCAACAAGACCAAGACTTCGATTGGTTTCGTGGAATCCACCCGTCAGGACAGGGAGTACGAGGCTATGAAGACCTCCGTCCTGGAAGAGGTCAAGAAGACTTTCAGACCGGAGTTCCTCAACAGGCTTGATGAAATCGTTGTATTCCATCAACTGACTAAGGAACAGATAAAGGTGATTATAGATATCCTTATGAGAGATATGCGTAAACGTCTGAAAGATAAGCACCTGGAACTGGTACTGACAGACAAGGCCCAGGATTTCTTGGTTGAGGAAGGATTCAACCCGGTATACGGTGCGAGACCTCTAAAGAGGGCCATACAGAAGTATGTTGAAGATCCGCTCTCAGAGGAGCTCCTTCGCGGAAGGTTCCACGAGGGCGACATGATCACCATCGAGTTGAAGAACAAGCTACTGGTCTTCACCAGAAAAAAAGATGAAAAGGCGGAAGTCAGTGCTACAACTTGATCTACAGTTACGACCGTTATATTGACTAAAAAAGGGGGCACATTTATTGTGCCCCCTGTGTATAATAAATCGAAAGATACATGAAGAAAGGAGAGCTCGATCCAGAAGTCTATGAAGAAAAAACAAAGCTATGTCTGTGATGCCTGCGGTTACGAATCACCGGCCTGGTTCGGGAAGTGTCCGTCCTGCGAAGAGTGGAACACGGCGGTAGCCTTCAATCCCACTGATAACAGCTCCTCTCAGGAGACTCGCCAACCGGACATAAAACCCCTTTCAGACGTAAGTACTGTAGAATCGCCGCGCCTCAGGAGCGGGATAGAGGAGTTCGACAGGTCCATCGGAGGCGGGATCGTTCCTGGAAGCGCAGTTTTGATAAGCGGAGAACCGGGAATCGGAAAATCCACCTTCATGCTTCAGCTCTCCAACTACATAGCCAGAGACAGTCAGATTCTCTACGTTTCAGGCGAAGAATCCCCCCGACAGTTGAAAATGAGAGCCGACAGACTCGGCCTGGCGAACACCGGAAACATCCATATCATGTCGGCAAACGATATCTCCTTCATCAGAGCGGGAGACATCTCCAGGTACGCTCTCATGGTCTTCGACTCTCTTCAAACACTCAAGCTATCGGATGTCCCTTCCCTACCCGGCTCGATAGTGCAGGTTAGAGAGTGCGCAAATGCCCTGGTGTCGAACGCCAAGAGCTCCGAAGTGCCGGTTTTTATCGTCTCGCATGTAACTAAGGGCGGACAGATCGCCGGACCCAAGTTGATAGAGCATCTGGTTGACACGGTTCTATATTTTGAAGCCAGCAAGACGGGATATCGCTTCCTGAGGACCGTGAAAAACCGTTTCGGTCCATCCGACGAGATAGCCGTATTCGAAATGACCTCCTCCGGCCTCAAGGAGATCGCCGATATAAGCAGCGTTTTTGTCGAAGACTTCATCAGTTCGCCGGGGAATACAATAGCAGTGATCTCCGAGGGATCGAGGGCTTTTCTAGTGGAGATCCAGGCCCTTGTATCCAGGCCTATCTACGGAACCCCGCGGAGGCTTTCCACCGGTGTACCTCTCGAGAGAGTTCTTTTGGTGGCGGCCGTTCTCACCAAGAGGGCTAACATACCACTCGACAGTCTCGACCTGTATGTCAATGTTGCCGGTGGTCTGCAGATAGAGGATACCGGGGTGGATCTAGCGGTCGCAACCGCTCTCATATCTTCGTTCACAGATACGGCAATTCCAGATAATTTCGCCGTTTTCGGCGAACTGGGACTGGACGGTACGGTTCGCTCAGTGTCTTCCGCGGAACGGAGACTGGATCGGGTGAAAAACTCGCCCTTCAATGAAGTGATTTCTCCCGAGGGCAAGAATGGTATAAAAGACGTGAAGCAACTTTTGAGACTCATTGGAGGGATAAAAAGTGGAGAGAAGTGAGTTTATTGAGAAATTGAAGATCATCGCCCCGGGAACTCCCCTCAGGCACGCCCTCGACGACATCCAGGATGCCAGCATCGGCGGACTGATCTTTTTTGTGGATGATTACAAGAAATATAGCAACTTGATGCAGATCGGCTTCCTTTTGAACTGCTCCTTCAACGCAAACAAATTATACGAACTGGCCAAGATGGACGGCGCCATCGTTGTGACCGAAGATCTTTCGATGATCATAGGTGCCAACGTACAGCTGATTCCTGACCACAACATAAGCACCAACCAGACCGGTATGAGACACCGCGCCGCAGAGAGAATGGCAAAAGAAACGGGGAAGATGCTCGTTGCAGTCTCCAAGAGGCGGAACACAATGACGATTTTCTTCGGCGACTTCGTATATACGTTGAACAACGTCGAGACTCTGACTTCTAAAATAACCCAGACGATAAGAACGGCCGAAAAATACAAAGAGGCTTTTATAGAGGCTCTGACGGGAATGGAGTTCATGGAAAGGGCCGGCTCGCTCACTCTCTTCGATGTGGTGAAAACAATCCAGAAAGGACTCATGGTAATGATGATAGGCCAGGAAGCGGAGGTAACAATTGCCGAACTTGGAAACCACGGAAGGTTTCCCCAGATGCAGATCACTGAGATGCTGGTCAACGTGGGTGAGGAGATCGAGAACCTGGTGCTGGATTTCAGCGATGAACTGGTCGAATCTGAAGAAATGGAAGAGACTCTGACCAGACTCAATGGACTAACCGAGAAAGAGATCAACAGTTTCGGTTCAATTCTCAGAATCTTAGGGTACGATATCACTACGGCATCTCAGGCGGTGGAGTACTTCATACGTTCCAGGGGCATCCGTTTCGCAAGGCATATTCCGCGAATCCCGCTTCAAGTGGCCATAAATCTGGGAAGGGAGTTTGGAACGCTGTATAATCTCCTTGAGAGCACGGAAGACGAGTTAAAGGATGTCGATGGTATAGGAGAAAAGCGCGCCTCGGCAATAAGGCACGCGATCGATATATATAAAAAGTCCGGACAGGTTACAATTCCAGGTTTTTGATATCTCTGGAGAGGTCTTTGAGTTCCTTCCTGGATATCCTTTGGGGGAAACCTTTGTCGAGTATTAATTCTCCAGTGTTCCAGACTTTTTCATAATTCGATTCACAGGAGATCTTTAAGATCAGCTGTAGAACGGTGGGCAGATCGGGGTCGAGTCTTTCGAAATCCAGTACCGGCTTGGCCAGTAGAAGGTCGGCCGAATAGCCCTCTTTGAGTACCCCTGTGCGCTTTCCGAAGAAGCGCTGAGCCAGCCTGTAATTGTTGTCGAAAAGCGTTTTTCGTATCTCATAGTCGATTACCACGTTGTCATAGTGCTTGTGATATCTTTCCGAAAGCACTATTTCCTTGGCCTCCTCGATTAGTTCTGTTCCCATGAAGCCTGTTCCTATCGAGACATGCATCCCTCTCCCAAGAAGGTCGGCGATGTTAGGCTGGAAGGTTCCAGCGTACATCTCGGAGCGTATAGATTTGGTGACGAATATCCTTCTGTTCGAGATGATATCCATGTCGGTCTCGCTCAGATTTCCACCGTAAATAATGCCACATTCGGGAACGAGAATACCGTTCTTCAGCAGCCTCTCTATAAGGCTTTCGCCCCATCTAGAGAGACACAAATCGTTCTCTTGCTTCATGTCGAAAATGAAGAGGTTCAAGTTTATACCCTTGGAATAGAGGTTGCGCAGCTTTGTCAGGTCTTCTTCGTCGTAGGTCGCCAGTTCGCTAACATATATAAGAGGACAGAAATTGCTGTCCCGGGGTACTTCCTGCCACCGTTCGGTAACGGATTCGATCGTTTCCTTGACCACCACGGGGCCGACTGCAATGTTCATTCCATATCTGCGTGCGAGTTCCCTGTAAAACTCCGTATCCACTTCGGCACAATCGAAAATGGGTCCGCTGAACGAAACAGTACCGCTCTTCAAAGCCTTCAATACAGCTACTTCGGCCGACACCTTGACTATCTTCTCGTTGGTGTTGGAGTATCCGGATTTCAGCAGATTGCTGAAATATCCAGCGCCGCTCTCATAACCCTTTATAAGCTTGAGAGGATACGACGAAATACTTGAATAAAGACTCAGGTGAGCGTTGCAGAAAGCCGGAAGTAAGAGGCCCCTCTCTCCATCAACCACTTCTTCGTCTTCCTGAATACTGTACTCCCTTCTAGGACCGACGTAGGTAATTTCTCCATTCTCGAATCTGACCAGCGCGTCATCCACAAGGGGGTTCGTGAAATCATTTGTGAACGCCATCACATTGGTTACGATCATCCGGAACCACCTCTTCTCAAACAAAAATACGACTTAAGAATATGAAGTTCAAATTTAGCTAGTTTGGGTATCAACCTCAAACGTTTTCTTGGTTCTTGAACGGTTCTATAAAGCCACTCAAGACCTATCTTTTGCATCCACACAGGAGCTCTATTCAAATTGCCCG
>NZ_DAOSEH010000002.1:0-84988 GCF_035363035.1 Mesotoga sp.
TTTACAACATCACCAGACTCGTATCGACGAACGTCTTCTCCGAGATCCAGAATTTACTGGTCAAACCCGTATATGTTTCTCTCACGATGGCCAACGATTCCTTTGTTAAGAAGTGGCTTGAAGAAGAACATGAAGAAGATAGAACCAGGATCAGCAACTATCTTTCCGGTATAAAAGATAAGTACTCATATAGTTCGGCCTTTCTGATTTCCGCCAGTACTTTGAATTACTACAACGTTGAAGGGTTATTCAAGACAGTTAGCAGGAAAGATCCACACGATGACTGGTATTACTCCTTTGTGGATGAAAACTCCGAATTTCGTCTGGACATCGATACCGATCAAGCCAATAGAAATCTGCTTTCTCTTTTCGTCAACTGCAGGATCGACGATTCAGAAGGCAACCTTCTCGGAGTAACCGGCGTAGGTCTGGAGATTTCCGGGATAAGGGAGATCTTTTCCAACTACAACAGGTTGCTGGATATAGATACTTACCTTATCGATTCGCACGGTATCGTGAGACTCCACGAGGACGAAGATATGATACTGAAGGGCAGCATCTTCGACGACCCAGAGCTGGCGCTTTACAAAGCCAGAATTCTTGAAAATCTTGAAAATTTCGATGTGATCGAATACAAGAATACGCCTTTCGAAAATTATCTGGTATCCAGATACATCGCCGAAACAGGCTGGTATCTTATCGTGACCAAAGATACTACTCCGTTGAACAATTCTTTCCGTAAGCAATTGTTGTACGATATCGTAATAATTACCATAGTTCTGGCTCTCTTCACGATAATAGCCTTGAAGGTTATTTCGGTTAACCAGAAGAGGCTGAGCAAGATCGCCATGACCGATGCCCTGACGGGTATATACAACAGGCGGGCGCTAATGGAAATCCTTCCAATCGAGCTGTCGCGTGGAAAGAGGCTTCTGTATCCCATAACTTTCATGATGATAGATATCGACGGATTCAAGAAGATAAACGACCTTCACGGTCATATCGAAGGCGACAGAGTGCTAAGGGAGTTCGGCGGCATTCTTCAGATTAGTATTCGCAAGCAGTTCGACTCGGCCTTCAGATACGGCGGCGACGAGTTCCTCGTCTGTCTTCCCGATTGTGGCAGAGAAGATGTTAACGAGGTTATCGAAAGAATCAGGAAACTCGCATCAATAAAGGAAATTGCCTTCTCTACAGGAGTGCACACCGTGGATCCGAAAAGCGACAATTTCGATTTACTGGATATACTCTCGCTGATCGACAAGGAAATGTACGTAAGCAAAGGCGCGAAGAACTGATCTCCGGCCTAGGAAAGTTCTCTGTCCGATTGCTCACGATCGATACTCTTTACGTCAAAGATATTGCCAAGAGAACGCATATCGTTGCCGGTGGGGTTCTGGAAGACCCTTAAGCCGAAGTGAGGAACGGCGGCGAATATGTGGTCGAAGATATCCGACTGTAACGACTCGTAGTTAACCCAGGATGTATCTTTGCTGAAGACATAAACCTCCAGTGGAAGTCCGGCATCGGTAGGTTGAAGCTGTCTGACCATGATAATTAAATCTTTGTTTGTTCCCGGATGGCTTCTCAAATATGCATTCAGGTAGGCTCTGAAAGTCCCTATGTTGGTCATTCTTCTGCCGTTGACTGGCTCGGTCATGTCGATGTTGTTTTTCCTGTTGAACTCCTCTATTTCTTTCTTCTTGCTGTCGAGATAAGGTTGCAGAATCTGAATTCTGTGGAGTCTTTCAAAAAGCTCGTCGTCTAGAAAGCGTATGCTCGAGGTATCTATGAAAACCGACCGTTTTATCCTCCTTCCACCGGCCTGAAACATTCCCTTCCAGTTTTTGAAAGACTCGGAAATCAACGCATAAGAGGGAATCGTCGTGATAGTCTTGTCCCAGTTTTGAATTCTGATAGTCGTCAGCGTTATATCTATTACGTCGCCGTCGGCCTGGTACTTGGGAACTTCGATCCAGTCACCTATGCTCACCAGGTTGTTCTTGGATATCTGTACGCTTGCAACAAGTCCCAGAAGCGAGTCTCTGAAAATTACCAGAAGTATCGCCGTCAATGCGCCGATACCGCTGAGAATACCCCAGGGAGAAGTGTTTGTGAGTATGGATATGACAATGACGCTTATTACTATGTACATCATTATCTTGACTACCGTTATGTAACTCTTGATAGGCTTGTCTCTGGAGATTTCCAGGAACTGGTAAGCGTCAGTTATAGCTTCGAGTATCGCATCCATGACAACGGCGGCTATGAATATAAGATAGGCCGTCGATAGTCTTTTTATAAGCTCCTCCACCATGGGGAAGACGGGCGCGAAAGAGACTATCACTATCGCCGGGATCATCAGGGAGATCCTTCCCAGAACGTGGTGTCTGACAAGTATGTCATCCCATTTGTTGGGTGACTTCTTTATGAAATGCTCGATCGGTTTTATCACGACTTTTTCGAAAAGGAATTTCGAAAGAAAGGCCAGAGCCACGATAATAACTCCGGTGATTATGTTGGCAAACACGATATTCAAATTCTCCATTCCCAGTGAAAAAAGCCAGTCGGCAAAGAATTTGACCACTTCATCGCCTCCAATGCTGCTACGATACGTTAGACTTCTTTTTCAATGCGGTCCTTTCCATTTTCTTTTGCCAGATACAGCAGCGCGTCGGTCTTTCTGATGAAGTCTGTGGCATCTTCACCCTTCCAGGTGCTAATGCCTGCGCTCAGCGTAACTCTAGGTTTCAGAGAGGCTGGTATCTCTTCCCTCAATCTGTTGGCCGTTGCGGAGGCGTTTTCGATATTCGTCGAAGGCAGTAGCAACAGGAACTCTTCGCCGCCGTACCTGAAAGCGTAATCGCTGCGCCTTACAGAGTTTTTTACGATCACCGCCGCGGCTTTCAGCACGTTGTCTCCGGTGAGATGACCGTAAATATCGTTTATTCTCTTGAAATCATCCAGATCTATCATGATCATAGACAGGAATCCCCCGTATCTGAGCGCTCTTTCAATTTCCATTTCTATGATAGGGTACATTCTCTTCTGGTTTAGAAGACCGGTAAGAGGATCGGTTTCGGCCTGGGTCTTCAGCATCTCGTTGGCGATTTCGAGCTTCTCCTGGGTTTCCAGCAGTTCCCTGTTGCGTCTCTCTATTGTGAGTTTCGCTTCTTCCAGTTCATGGTTCTGGCTGTTCAGCATTTCGATCTCCTGCATTTTCTGTTGTACTCTGAAGGACGATTCGAGCTCGACCATTCTTGCGTTACTGGCCTCCCTGTAAAGCCTTTCGTTTATTGAAACCAGTCTCTTGTACTCATCGAGCGCGGCTTTAGTTTCGCCGATCGTCTCGTGAATGTCCGCCATTTCCTTCAATGCGTTCGGTATCTTGGAGAGACTCCCCGCCTCTGTATGAAATTCAACATACGACGACAGGAGCTCCAGGGCGCTGTCGAAAAGACCGTTTCCTCTGTAGTAATCGGCCATGTGGAAACTCAACTCTTTCAGAATCTGTAGATCGGAAATCTCCTCGGCGATCGGCCCTACCTTCTCGAGAACTTCGAATGCCTTGCTGTAGTTTCCGATGTCCAGAAAGACCTGCGCAAGGTTCATGTAACTGTTGCAGAGCTCTCTTTTTTTACCCAGTTCCAGTTTGATCGATATGGCCTCTTCGTAATTTACGACGGCTTCGTCGTGGCGTCCAAGTTTGTTAAGAGCGATTCCACAGTTGTTAAGAAAGAAGGAAAGCGCCTCCCTGTCGTTTTTGGACTTTGCGTATTCGAGGGCTCTCTGTGTGTACTCCAGACCCTTTTCGTACTGGTTCATGGATATATAGACTCCACCTGTGTTGGCTATCACATCGTTAATATCGTCGGCCGTACCGAACTGGCGGAAAAGCTCAAGAGCCTTCAGTCCGTAATCGATCGAACTATCGTAATCGCCGACGAGGCAGCAATACTTGATCATGTTGTGGGTGATGTTGGCCAGTTCGAGACATTTATGTTCTTCAAATCTTGGAAGTTCAGCGCGTGCCGTTTCAACCGCGAGCAAAAACTTGCCCTCTCTGCACATATGAGCCGTGAGTTTGTTGAGAAGGTCGAGCTTTCTTCTGTAATCATCGAGCGGAAGGTCCGCGTAAGCTTTCATCAGATCTTCAGTGTCCCGCTTCAAATTTTCCACAATTACCCCCACATATATTCCGAACAGATCGAGACTTCGCCCTCGTTGCTCGTATCGTCTTTAAGGTCAATTCTCACGAACTTTTCTCGATCCGCAAGACGATCTACATCTCTTCTTCCATGTCTTCTCGATCGCCGTCGTTCCAGTAAACGGTTATGACTTCGAGTTTTCGCAATCCCTTGCCCACTATGGCCGTTACTTCCCCGTCCGTCACTTTTATCCTGTTGTAGTGCGCCAGTTTTACCTGCCGGCCTTCGCCGCCCAAAAGCTCCATCACTCTTTCAGGATCGATCTCTCTCTCCTGCATCCTGGCAACCGCGTGCGGATGAAAAGAGATATCGATATCTTCGGATTCTTCCGGCTCCTCGACGTCTCCACTGAAAGATTTTACGATATACGCTACAACGACCGCAATTACCGCGATTATAAGAACGAAGAACATATATACCACCATGAACAGAACGGAGAAAAGACCTCTCCGTTTATCATTTTCCCAGCCTGATGAGCATTTCATCCATTATATACGGATCCTCTTTTGTCCCTCCCCCGAAATGGTATCCCTTTGGTTGCGGGTAAATGTCCCTGTAAACGGCCTCTATGCCGTCGAAATCCCAGGTCGTTATATAGATGTTCAAACCTTCGAAACTCTCCAGCCTTCCCAGAGTCTCGCCCGGTATTCTCAGTATAACCTCTCCGGTGAGTTTGTTCGTTTGAACCAGCGGTGTCGGAGAGATGGCCGTGCCGAAAGACTTCGATCCACTGCCCTCTGAGGAGTAGGCGACAATCGACCAGCCGTTGGCGAAAATAAAGTAGTCCCAGTCGAGTCCATCGGGCATCGATGCGTTCTGGAACGGCAGAACCGTCGCTCCTTTTTTGGACGGGTCGTCGATATAGATCTGGAAGGTTACATGATCGAAGCCGTTCTGGGGTCCCCACGAATCGGTCAGGTCCTTTATCTTCATAGCTATCACCAGGGATGCGCCGATCTGTCTCACATTAACTCCGAGAAGATCCATCTGCCTCTTGAAAGTTATATCCGTCGGATAAAGATATCTGCCTTCCGGCCCGGCGTCGTCGCCTTCGGGATCTTCACCGCTGAAGAGAACGATCTCCGGGATGTCCAGAATCACTTTGTAATCTTTACTGTATATGGAATCACGCCTGGTTTGCCCGTAAACTTTGAAGAGAATAGAATGTATACCGGGATCAAACTTGGAGATATCCCATTCGTAGAGCCATTTCCCGTCGATTATCTCTATGTCCTTGCCGTCTTCTATCCTTGTGTCGAATATTATTCTGGCCGAAGTCGCTCCTTTTGCGCTGCCGGTTATAGTGTAGTTCGAATCTATCTTCTGATTGTCTTCAAGATCGACGTTGAACTCTATGTCCGGTAGAGTGACGCTCTTTTTCTCTTTGGTGGCGACCCCCACATAGACGGAGCGGGGATTCATCGTGATCACAAGGTTGCCATCGTTCTCTACTGTGTAGTCTTTGAACAGAGAGTTGAAGGCGTACAGCGGTCTGACCACCTCGCACATCTCCATCCCCGTATCCATATTGGCCAGTATCCTCCGCTCGCCGGAGGTGTTCATTATGACGAAAACCTTCTCGCCCTCCCACTCGAGGCTGTAGGCGAAGATACCTGGACCGTTGGAATCGTCCTTCAAGACCCTCAGAGTTCCGTAGCGGAAGACCGGGTTGTTCTTCCTGAGTGTAATGAGTTCCTGTATATATTTGAAAAGCTCCGAGTTGTTGTTGTAGTGGTCCACATCTCCCGACTGGAACCCTCCGGCGAACATCGCGGCGCGTGTTTCGTTGAAGCCCTGTTCAGTGCCGTAATAGACCACAGGGATGCCGGGAACGGTGAATATAAATGCCAGCGCCTGTTTCAGATTGGCCAGGCCGCCTCCTTTGAGGAACCTCTCCATGTCGTGGTTATCCACGAAGGTGAGCATCCTGGAAGGATCGAAATACTCGCTTCTCTTTTCCAGCCTGTATGTGAGGTTGGCAGTGGGCTTTCCCTCTTTGAATATACTCCTCAACTCTATGTTCAGCGGGAAGTCCAGCATGGAGTTCATACCGTTTTCGAAGAATTCGCGTATAACCTTCTCACCGGTATCGCTTAGGGGATCGCTCCTGACCCAGGCCTCTCCGAAAGTTATGAAACCCGTTTTGCCACTCTCGTTAGCCACCTGGTAGATCCCGTTCTCTCCCTTGAGAAACTCCTTCCAGAATTCGTAGGGGACGTAAATAACCGTGTCTATCCTGAAGCCGTCGATACCGGCTTCCCTTATCCAGAAGGTGTAGGAATCTTTCAGGGCCTCTATCACTTCGGGGTTTTCCGTGTTGAGGTCGTCCAGTCCCGACATCTGGTATGTAAATTTTTGAAGCTGATCGTTGAAGTTAGAGATATCCGGAGTCCAGTGGTAGATGTTCTTCTCCGAGTCGGTCTCGTAATTGTTTAGCGAGAAGGGATACTGCTCCGGGGCAGCGGTGGGGGAGCTATCGGCGTTGAGTTCGAACTGCCCGTCTATGAATCTGAAATAATCGCCGACGTGATTTGGAACGATATCCTGGATGACCAGCAGGCCCTTCTCGTGGGCTTTGTCAACGAATTCCCTGTATAGTTCCAGATCTCCGAAATGTTCGTCTATCCTCTTGAAATCCCTCGCCCAGTAGCCGTGATATCCCCCGTAGCTCACCCAGGGGTTCCACCACTGGTTCGCGACCGGTGGGGTGATCCATACGGCCGTTGCGCCGAGCTCTTTTATGTAATCCAGCCTGTCTATCAATCCCTGGATATCTCCGCCGTTGTAGCGAGAATTGTCGTTTCCGGCCTCGCCAAAGCCCATGTCGTCGTTGGAAGTATCGCCGTTGGCGAACCTGTCGATCATGACGAAGTACACGATCTGGTCTTCCCATACAGGCTCTGCTGAAGCCAGGGATAAGAAAATGGCAGCTACGAAAATGGACAGAACGAACCTCTTCATAGGACACCTCCTTATTTTTAATCCATTATACAATCGAGAAACTCTCCCAGGTTCTTTACCCGGAGTCTGTGGTCGATATGTCTGTTGTAGGCCCAGTCCATTATGTAGGTATTAATTCCGTGGTCGAGAAGGTTTTCGATGTGGTGAGGCGCATCATCCACCGCCAGTTCCACTCCCAGGACCTGGCAGAGTTCGCCCTTGCGCGAGCTGACGATGATCGCGCCGGGTTCTCCCACGTGTTCCAGTATCCATCTCTGTGACTGTGCCTGGACGGTCCGTCCCTTCGTCGGGAAGCGTGAGGTTATGAAGTATATCTCGTGTCTCCCCGCTCTCATAATCTCCGCGAGTCTTAACAAATCGTCGCGGTCGGCATAGGCCGGAAGGCTCTCGTAGAAGTTAGGTGTGCTGCGGATAGCTTCCCACACTCTCTCTTCCATCTCCAGAGTGAGGTTTGGAACGCTCTTCCAGAAATCCCAGACCTTCACCTCGACGCTCACCGGCACTTCTTCGTACATCCGGTGGGCGATCTGCAAAAAGGCCAGATTGAAGTTGGTCAGTATATCGTCCATGTCTATCATTACCTTCACAAAAACACCTCCATATAAAGTATATAGCAACCGGACGCGTTATCGAGCAGCCAGTAGAATTAAGCGGCGAAGAGACTCATTATGAAAGACCGTTTGAGAAGGCTTTGTTTTGTGGGATAATCTGAAAGGAAAAGGCAGCGGATTAAAAGGAGGAATAAAGAGTATGTTCGAACTGAAGGACGTAGCGTTGCTTTACGAAACCAGGAAACAGGCTCTCGCCGCACTTAAATCGACCACATTGAAGATAGATCGGGGAGAAGAAATCGGAATCTACGGCCCTTCTGGATCGGGCAAATCCTCTCTTCTCTTCATAATGAGCACGCTCAAAGATCCCAGTCGCGGAGAGGTGAAGTACGACGGCAAGGAGATCACCGCGCTCACACCTTCAGCGAAGGCCGAGCTTAGACGTAAAGAGTTCGGGTTTGTTTTTCAGGAGCATTTCCTCGTAAACCATCTTACGGTGAGGGAAAACGTTTTACTTCCGGCAAGCGATAAGAAAGACGCCAGAAAACGCCTCGAGGAGATACTGGGTTTCCTCGGACTTGGTGAATTGCAGAAGAGATTTCCCTTCGAGCTCTCTCTCGGTCAGAGCCAGAGAGTGGCCATAGCCCGCGCGTTGATCAACAATCCACGAGTGATTTTCGCCGACGAGCCGACCGCATCGCTCGACAGGGATAACGGCCAGAAAGTTGTGAAGCTGCTCAGATCATACTGCAAGAAAAACAACGCCATTCTTATAATGGTCTCTCACTCGCCGGAAATGATAGAGGGATTCGGGAGGAGGTTCAAAGTAGAGAACGGTCAGGTGAGCGAGGTAACGGCCAATGTTTAAGTATATTTGGTTATACTTCAAAAGGAGGCCGTTGAGAATTCTGGCGTTTATTCTGGTCGTTGCCCTGGGTGTCGGGGCCAGCATGATCCTCGGTTCGATATTTCTCTCTTTTGGCGAGACCAGAAACAGGATATCCGCAGTTAACGAAAGCTGGATAACCATTCAGTACCTCTCCAGTAACGGCAGAGATTCACGGCTGGACGAGGTGATCGAGAAAACGCTCTCGGAAACCTTTGGCTTTTCCGACGCGATAAAAGTCGATATCGCCTATCTCAGTTACAACCTCTTCGGCAGCGCCAGAGCCAACTTCCCGGTGTACGGGATAAGACAGACGGATATTCCCAGACTTCTGCGAGAGTCGGAGATGCAGATAGCTCGGGGTACGGTTTTCGAGAGAGACTCGAGAGATATAATGGTATCCGGTTCCTTCCTCAAGGCCGACAGACTGGAAGTCGGCCAGATCTACGAAGAGACGCTGGAGATGTCCACACCCGGTCAGTATTCTATCGTGGCTTCATTGAAAGGACCATCGATCTTCGGTTTAGGCCCTGCGGGAATCTCCTCGGGCGGCGGCACTTATGGCTACATGATCTTCGCCAGAGAAGGTTTTCTCATGGCCGTCGAGAACGAGTTGAAGAACGCGCTGGTCGAGTATATGCCGTCTATTACGGTTAATGGACCGGCCTCGTCGATCGACAGGATAAGAGAGCAGTACGCCGGCTATTACACGGGAGTCTTTTTCGTGAATCTGGTAGTTGCACTGATCTTTACCGTGGGACTGACCATGCTCAACTCTGTAAGTCTACGTGAACGGAGAAAGGAGTACGGCGTTATGTCCGCGGTCGGCTATACAGGCGGAAGCCTTAAGGTCAGGCTCTTGATAGAGTCTTCGATTCAAGCTACCTTAGGATGGATCGCAGGCTTCCTCGCCGGTGTATGGACCATCTCGGTTCTCGAGAAAAGGTTCTTCGAACCCGCCGGGCTTTTCCTCAGAAATGATCCCGTCGGCTCGTTCTACACCCTAATAATTCCGCTGGCTGTGGTGTTGCTGACCCAGTTTCTCATAACCGGTCATCTGAAACGCGACCTCATAAATCTCCTGAGGAGCGCCAGCAGGGAAAAGGGAATCTTCAGGAGTCGTTTCAGGGATATACATACAGGCTGGTTGCGTTATCCGGTGAGAACCGGCGCCTATACGCCCCTTTTTGTGAACGTGGTCGTTTTCGTAGCTTTGATATTTTTCTTCGGTTCCCTTCTTTCCGGTCTTTCCGATGGAATAAGGGACGGCGGGATCTTCTTCGAAAACAGAACATATGTGAGGATGGCCGACGGCGTGGAGTTTCCATCCGATATTACGTCCTCCCCGGAAGTGAAGTCCTTTAAGGCCGGGCTCGAAAAGCTCAGGATAAAGCTGCTCTTTGGAACGAGCAGTGTCTATATACCGGTGCTCTCGCCGGAAGATGCCCGGGCTTTGCTCCTGTTGAACGAAACACCGGCAACGGGAACGTTGCTGGTCAGCAAAGGCCTTTCGGAAAGACTTGAAGATGCGGCATCGCTAGGGTATTCAAAGGTTGAGGTATCGGCCGTATTGAAGGGGCTTTCCGGTGTGATGGTCGCCTCACCGCTTCCGGGTGGAACGCTTCTGACCTATGACACGGCCGGAGAGGCCGAAAAGATTCGAAGAAGTCTTCTTTTTTCACAGACTGAGATGATCCTGGATAATTCGACATTCGAAAAGTCCTATAAACAGGAGACGCAGTTCATGAAACTGATAACGGAGATCATCATCTATTTGCAGTTCTTCGTGGTAATGGTGATCGGCGTGGTAACTGTAATAAGAACCGTAAGCGCAAGACGTTCGGAAATATCTATAAGAAGCATAATCGGGCTGAAAGAAAAAGAGACTCGCCGGATGCTTTCGGCCGAGCTCGCCGTAGTGATACTGTCGGCGGCGGCGATGGGATGCCTTGCCGGCTTGACAGTCTGGTGGATCATGAAATCGATATTCTTCCAGGGCGTCTATACCTCCACACTCGTAAGCATGCCGACGGCACTCAGAGTCTCTCTCATGGTTCTCTCGATTCTCGTGGCCGGTTTCCTGACCGTTAGGTTCTTTGCAAGCCGGGAAGATCCGATAGCGATAATAGAGAGGTAGCCACATGAGATACAGAGAATACGCCTCGCTTACGGATGGTTTCTCCACGGGGAAGTTGAACAGGATCACCGATGTGCCGCGCCTTAGAGTCGGCCACTTCACGGTCGACAGAGATCGGCCGACGGTCCTGAGGACCGGCGTTACGGTTCTCAGGATCGACGATGTCATAACCAAACCGGTGTGGGCCGCCTGTAACGTTTTCAACGGCTACGGAAAGTCTATGGGGCTGGTTCAGGTCGACGAGCTCGGGACGATGGAGAGCCATGTCTTTCTGACCAACACGCTATCCATAGGAGCGGTTCAACAGGGCGCGGTCAAAATCGCTCTCCGAGAGCACCCCGGGACCACTTCTTTCAACGCCGTCGTGATGGAATGCAACGATAGTTACCTCAGTGACATCGCCTCTCTCTCAGTGACGGATATGATGACGATCGAGGCTTACGATGGAGTCGTGGAAGATTTCCCGATGGGCAGCGTCGGTGCCGGCACAGGGATGATCTGTTTCGGATTCAAGGGAGGGATCGGCTCCTCTTCCAGGGTAATCGAGATAGGCGGCAGGGAGTACACCCTGGGAGCTCTAGTGCTGGCCAACTTCGGGAGGACAGCCGATCTAAAGATGCCCGGGCCGGTTGACGCTAACTTCGAAGAACCCCAAAAGACCGGCGGTTCATTGATAATGGTTCTCTCGACAGATATTCCGTTGCTACCTCACCATCTGAAGAGGGTCGCCAGGCATTTGAGTCTTTCCATCGGAATACTCGGAGCCCCCGGTTATCACGGCAGCGGCGACATCGCGCTGGCCTTTTCCACAGCCGATAGGAGCGATCCTCAGGCATTGACTATCGGAGAGGACGGTTCAACCATGAGTCAGATCTTCAAAGCATCAGTCTGGGCCACGGTTGAGGCCATACTAGATTCTATGTTTTCATCGCCCGACATGAAGGGCTTCCGTGGCGCGACCCCTTCAATTCTTGACAGCATCCGTCAGAGATTGTAGCGATGTTTGAATGTGCCAAAGGCTCCAGGCCATCCAGCCGTCAAAATGGCACACATTGACTGATCTTCATGCATTTTGTTTCTTCGTGATTCTACAGATTGGGTAAGATGTGTTTTCAATTAACTAAAAATGATATAATGATTTCAGCAAATTACCGTGGAGTCATAAAGCATTAAATTTCTTTCGTCAGGAGTCATGCTTTTCCATTTTGTTATCCAGAGGGGAAAGAGAAACGAGCAAAAAAAGGGAGGATAGATGAAAGCAACGGTCTTTCTTTTGATTGTGACGGTCTCTGTTTCGTTGATCGCTCTAACCCCGCTGACGGTAACCTTCAAAGATGGTGAACCTCTCTCTTACTACAGAGAATACTTCGATCTCTATCCTGGAGATAGGGAAGTGTTTCGCTGTCCGCTTCTTCTGGTTGGCGCTGGAAATTCGTTGATGTTTCTGGATAACGGCCAACCGTTAACCTTATGTATGGCTGGACTGAGCACGGAGCAACTTGACAGTTCTTTTCTTGACAGGCTTCTGCGAGATCGGGATTTCTCGATCTCCTTTGAAACCTCGCAGAACGCTGTGGGAAGTCATAGACCGGCATATCTATGGCTTCGATACGAGACAGGGTATGTCAACGCGAATCTCCTGCTTCTAGAAAACGGTAAGGCACTTCTGGAAAGCTGCAGGGAATCGTCGTTGTTGAAATGGCTGGAGCGGTTTGGTAAATACGAAGCACCCCCGAATGGGCCATTGCAGAAAAGAAGCACAATCCGTGAAAGAAGGTTCACAACGATCGTCTCCATATACAGCGCGGGCCGAGCGAAGCGACTGGAGAGCGGGATTTATGATCTTGAACCGGAGAAGGGCCCTAAATATGATCATGATGCAATGCAAAGCGAGAAATCTTACACCATCAACGAAATCTTTGCCCCGGAGAAGGGTCGAGTTGTAGAAGAGTCACCAACTGCCACAAACGAACAGTGGAATACGATCGTGAGTTTCTCGGGTTCATCTACCGACTTTACCGAGCCTTTCACCGTACCGACCGGAGAATGGAGGATAAATCTGAGCCACGAGGGAAGTTTCTTCTCGCTTACACTCTACAACGCCTACGACGGAAGCATCGAAGAAACGCTGCTCACGGCGACATCACCCGGTGCTAGAGAGATTTATCTTCACAGGAGCGGAACCTTCTACTTCTCCATCATCTCCACAGGTAATTACGAGATAATCGTCCAGGTGAAGACGGAGAGCAGTTCCTAACGCTCTTATCGCTCTTCCGAAGGACGGCTCCTGGCGTCATATCTTCTTCGGGAAGCTTATAGTGACCGTTGTTCCAAGCATGTAGCGAGACCTTATATCTATCGTACCACCGATCAGGTTCAAAGCGTGCTTTACCAGCGAAAGACCTAGCCCCAGGCCCGAGGAACCTGATGTTTTAGCGTTGCTGGCGCGGTAGAACCTCTCGAAAACCCTGGGAAGTTCGTCGCTCTTGATTCCAATTCCGTTGTCTTTGACGGAGAGAAAAATCTTCCGGTCAGTTTCGTAAGACGTGATTTCGATCTTTTCTCCGATACTGGAGTATTTAACGGCGTTTGAAATGAGGTTGGAAATTATTCTGAAGAGAAGCATAGAGTCGGCCGCGGCATAGATGTCCGGTGAGACGGATACTTCGATCTGCAGTTTCTTCCGCTTCCATTTGCTTTCGAGATCGCCTATGGCTTCATCGACCAGTTCTCTCAGATTCACCGTCTCTACCTTCACTCTGTAGTTTTGCAGTTCGAGGTTAGAGAGTAAACCCAGTTCTTCCACAAGACGAGCAAGCCTGTTAGTCGATCTGGATATTCTTACAATCGTCTCTAGTACTTCTTCGGGAAGTTTTTCCCTTTTTTCGATTAGAAGTTGGACGTAACCGTTTATGACGGCCAGGGGAGTGGAGAATTCATGAACTATGGAGTTCACGAAGTCCATCTTGGCGTTCTCGAAGAGCTTCTCGTTTGTTATGTTTCTCATTACTATGTAAGGCGGAACTACCTTCACACGCAGGTAAAGGGTCATATCGTCTTTGACATAGATCGTATCGGTCTCGAACTTCAACTCCGATATGAAACTATCCACGATCTTAGATATTCCCTGAACGTGCAAGCCATCGGGGAGTGCCTTGCCCTCGACCTCTCCCAGCAGTTTTCTGGCCGAAGAGTTGGCCTCGACAATAGCCAGTCCCTCATCGACCTTGAGAATCCCTTCGCTGAGCTCGTTCAGGAGAGGCTCGTTCATTTCGCGTCACCGGGAACGAATTTGTACCCCACGCCTCTGACTGTCCTGATAAACTTCTCGCCTACCTTCTCTCTGAGTTTGCTTATATGGACATCGACGGTTCTGAAATCCCCGTAGAAATCGATTCCCCAGACTTTGTCGAGTAGTTCTTCCCGGGTGAAGACCCTTCCGGGGTTCTCGGCCAGTATTTTCAACAATTCGAATTCCCTTCTGGTGAGTTCTTCCGAGACCCCGTTTCGCGTGACGGTGTAAGACTTCAGATTCACCAGCGCCTCACCTATGACTAATTGTTCTTCGAGTTTTCCGGAAACTTCTGTGCGCCTAAGAACGGCCTTTATCCTGGCTACCAGTGCACGCGGATTGAAGGGTTTGGTAACGTAATCGTCGGCCCCCAATTCCAGTCCCAGTATCATGTCCAGATCGGACTTTCGGGCCGTCAGGAAGATTATGGGAATGTTCGGGTTTGTCGAGCGTATCCTCTTTATCAGATCGAGCCCGCTGGCATCGGGAAGCATGATATCCAGAAGAATAACGTCCGGTCTGTCCGACTGTAAAGCCCGCCAGAGTTCTTCGGCGCTGGTTGCGGTATCTACCTCCATGCTTTCGCTTTCGCAGGCCGTTCTGATAATGTTCAGAATATCTGGATCGTCGTCCACTATTAAAACTCTCAACGTCGCATTTCCTCCTTGAGATTAGCGCCTTTCGCGATGTAGTAGATCTCCTCGGCGATATTGGTTGCGTGATCGCCGGCCCTTTCGAGAAACCTCGCAACGAGCAGAAGATCCAGCAGTTGGGCGATGGCTTTTGGGTCGGTCATGTTGACCAGTTTATCGCGAACCTCGCGCTTTATGTAAACATAGTATTCATCGACCTTGGCATCTTCGCTCCAGACTTTCCTGGTAACTTCGATATCTCTGTTATAGTAGGCCTTGATGATCTCATCGAGCATGTTCTCTACCACTGCGGTCATTTTCTTGATGTGGACCAACGGCTTTACCAGCGTCTGATTTTCGTACCTCACGGCGACTTCGGCGATGTTGACGGCCAGGTCTCCTATTCTCTCGAGATCGGTGGCGAGCTTCATCATGGTCAGGACATATCTCAGGTCTTCGGCAAGGGGCTGGAACCTCCCTATATAGTTGCATATTTCTAAATCCATTTTGCGTTGAAGGTCGTCAATAATTTGGTCACCGTCTATAACAGTTCTGGCGGAGTCTCCGTCGAGTCTGTCTAAAGAATCGATCGCCTTTACGAGGCTTGATCTGACGTTCTCTATCATGTCCGATAGCATCGATTTCAACCTGTTGAAACCCGCTTCAAGGTGGCGCTGCCTTTCTTGAGTCATGCTTACCACTCCCCGTTAGCTGAAAATACCCCTCAAATAGTCGCTGGTTCTCGGATCTGACGGGTTAGTAGTTATCTTCTCGGTCGCATCGAACTCGACCAGTTCACCAACATAGAAGAACATCAAGTAATCAGAAATCCTCAGAGCCTGCTGCAAATTGTGGGTAACTATTATTATAGTATACCTTTCAGAGAGTTCTTCGATAAGTTTTTCTATCTTCTGCGTTGCGATGGGGTCCAGAGCGCTGGTAGGTTCGTCAAGCAGCAGGACTTCCGGTTCCACCGACAGCGCCCTTGCAATGCAGAGCCTCTGTTGCTGTCCTCCTGAGAGGTTCAGCGCGTTCTTCTTTAGTTCGTCCTTCACTTCATCCCAGAGCGCCGCCTGCTTGAGGGATCGCTCGGCTATCTCTTTCAGTCTCTGGCGGTTTTTCACACCGTGTATTCTCGGTCCGTACGTTACATTATCCTGTATGGTTTTGGGAAAGGGATTGGGCTTCTGAAAGACCATCCCCACCTGTTTTCTCAAAGAGACCGCGTCCATCGTGAGCGTTTCTTTGCCGAGAAGTTTGATGGAACCGGTGTGTCTGTAAGTCGGGATCAAATCGTTCATCCTGTTCAACACCCTGAGAAAGGTCGATTTCCCACAACCGGAAGGACCGACGACGGCAGTCACCTTCCTTCGGGGTATCTCGCACGTCACATCTTTCAATGCATGCTTTTCACCGTAGAATACGTTCAATTCATCTATCACGAAGATCGTATCTTCCACCTTACACCTCCAGCTTCTTCGTTTCCTTTCTCCGTCTAATGGCAACAAGCAAGAAGAGAACCACCACTATGATCAAGAGGAGAGATATGCTACCTTCGAGTTTAGGGGTCACATTATCGGGATAGACGGCCGAAAGAACGAATATATGTGTCGGTAAGGCCATGGCCGGTTCGAAGGGACCGGTGGGGTTCCTGGTTATATAAAAGGCCGCTCCGGTGAAGAGTACGGGTGCCGTTTCGCCTATTATCCTCCCAATCGCTATAATCACTCCGGTTAAAATACGAGAGAAAGAGGCCGGCAGCACTATTCTAAAAGACGTCTCGGCCCTGTTTGCGCCCAGTGCGAGGGATGCTTCTCTGTACGAATAGGGAACTGCCGTCAGGCTTTCGTGGGTGTTGGATATTATGTAGGGGAGCGACATAATTCCCAGTGTGAGACCGCCGGCCAGAACCGACGTTCCGAACCCGAAAGTGATCGAGAAGAGTGATAGGCCGAACAGGCCGAAAACAACCGAGGGGATCCCGGCCAGAATGTTGTTGGCGGTGAGTATAAGTCTTTTGAAGGCGGTATCTTTGCTGTATTCGCTCAGATAAACGGCCGCCAGTATTCCAACAGGTATAGAGAACAAAAGAGCTACCGCCACGAAGTAAACCGTTCCGACCAGCGCCGGCCAGATCCCGCCCCCGGTCATCGAATTCCTTGGGAAAGCCGTCAGGAACTCCAGATCGATATTGTCCAAACCGTTGACTATCAGAAAGCCTATCAAAGCCACTATAAGGCCGATCAAGGTGTATGAAACAACGGCGAAGGTTATCTTCACGATTGCGTCTATCTTCATTTTCCTTTACTCCTTTTTAGCTTCATGGCTATCAGAGTGAAAACAGTCGAAATCGCCAGAAGTACAACACCGATCATGAAAAGGGCAAAATAATGTGTGCTTCCCAGCTCGACCTCTCCCATCTCTCCGGCGATCGCCGAAGTGAGCGGCCTCACGGGATCGAAGATCGTGGAAGGCACCATGGTCGCTCCTCCAGCAACCATGAGAACTACCATGGTCTCACCGATAACCCTGTTGGTTCCCAGTATGATCGCGTTCAGTATGCCGCTCCTTGCCTGAGGTAAGAGTATCCTGAAAATCGTGCCCGTCATATTCGCACCCAGAGCTAGAGAAGCCTCTTTCTGATCCCTAGGAACAGCTCTCAGGGCATCTTCCACGAGAGTAACAAAGTACGGCATCGCGAGTATAGAGAGCATTAAAGAGGCGTTCATAACGTTCAGCCCGGTCCATACATGGAGAGGGAAATGTTCCATCAGCCATCTGGAGACGTACTTGAGACCGAAACTTCCCAGCACAACGGACGGGATGCCGGCCATGAGTTCGAAGATATATTTGATGGCATCGTGGCTTTTCCTGCCACTGAACTCGGCCAGAAAGATCGCGCAGACAAAACCCAGAGGAATCGCTATAACCAGAGTTAATCCTGTAACGCTCAGAGTGCCAGCGAGCAAGGCGAGGATTCCAAACTCGGCATCCTCGTAGGTGGGGTACCAGCGGGCGCTGAATAAGAAGTCTTTCGGCGATACTCTTCCAAATACACGCACCCCGTCAGATATAAGGAAGTAAAAGATCCCGAAGACTATAATAGATGTCAGCAAAGCGGCGAAAGTCACCAGGACTTTCGCCGATAGTTCAACTCTCTTTCTTCGCAACCGGACTCATCCAATCTTATTTCGTGCCGTATGCGTTTACGTATCCAACTGTGAGAACGGCTGCCTGACCTTCCGGCGAAAGAGCGTATCTCAGGAAATCGGCCACTACTCCCGTTGGAAGTCCATTCGTGGCATTCACGAACATGAAGAGCGGTCTGGATACCGGGTATGTTCCTGCATTAACGTTTGCAACGGTCGGTTCGACTCCTTCGACAGTGAGCGCCTTGACCTCTCCTGTGATATAACCCATACCTATGTAGCCGATCGCGTAATTGTTCTGAACTACCTGTTCTACTTCGGCCCTGGTGGAGGCGAGCTGTTGAACCTGTGGTGCGAGTTTATCACCTTTCATGACATGCTCTATAAAGTATTCGAAAGTCCCGGAAGCGTTGTCCCTCGAGAACGGAACGATCCTTACCCTGGGAAGTGATGAATCTATCTGGTTCCAGGTCGTCACTTTCCCAGAATAGATATCGTAGAGCTGTTGAAGCGTTATGTTGTCAATCGCCAGAGATCTGTTGACGATGATGGCTATACCGTCGTAGGCCACAATGTATGGAACGAAGTACTTTCCGTCTCTGTTCATCTGTTCGATTTCCGAAGGTTTGATCCACCTGCTGGAGTTGGCGATATCTGTCTGACCGTTGAAAAGAGCTTTGATACCAGTCGAGGATCCAGCACCTTCGATGGAGATCTCCACCCCGGGTTTGAGAGCCTTGAAGGCCTCGGCCCATAGCTGAGCGACCGGGTACACTGTGTTGGAACCTTTTATAACCAGTGTTGAACCGAATGCCAGTACCACCGAAAGAGTCGCCAGAGCAATAGCTATAACTGTCTTTTTCATCTTTTGCACCTCCCGAAGTTTTTCTACAATACGTTTATACTCCGGGAGCGTTATTCGAGTTTTAGTCGAGTATTAATGACCGGATCCTTCGCAAAACCGGCTTTAGAAGCGGTCAGTAGGAAAAAGCCTTTTGCCGCTTCCCGTTATCGCGGGAAGTTTGCCTGAATATTACCCGCGTTACTCCCATCGGTGGTGGGTTTTGTCGATCAAGGTAGTGTAAATTATACCGGCGTTAATAATGTTAATCGGGTTGAGCTGTCAAAACACTCGGTTAACGTCTCCTGACGAAGAGGCTGTCTATGATCTCTCCTTGCGGCGTTTTAGCCTGGATGGAAATACCGTCAAGGGTGTATTCGAACAGAACATAGTGGTATGACTGGCCGTAAGCCTTCAACCCCGGCCCGGGCAGGATCTCGTAGAGGGGAGCGCCACCGCCGGCCGTTATTATATAGTTCACTCCGTTTCTCTCTATCCTCTGGTAGCCGTGATCGTGGCCGTTCAGAACTATATCGACGCCGTAGCTTTCAAAGACCGGCACCAGGTACTCTTTCACATAAAAGTGATCGCCGTGTGGCCCAAAACTGTAAGGAGGGTGGTGGAAGAAGACGATTGTGAAGGCAGGATCGAGAACGGCCGCCTTCTCGAGCTCTGTGAGTAACCAGGTATACTGTTGTGAGTATTTATCGAAGGATTCATTCGTGTTCAAACAGACGAAAAAGATATCACCGTACCAGAAACTGTAGTAGCGTTCGTTTCCCGGATATGCGAAGAATCTAAGGTAATTGATCGCATCGCTTTCGTGGTTGCCGATGGCACTGTAGTAAACGCCGCTGGAGAGGTTCTCAACGGCCTGCATGAAGTCTTTCCAGCTTTCCAGATCATCATCGCTGGAAACCAGGTCTCCTGTGTTTATCACCAGAGAGGCGTTCTCTGCTGCAATGGCCGCTGTTACGGCTTTATGGACCTCGAGATCGCTCCTGCTGTCGCCGTAAGCTGCGAATCTAAAGGGAGAGTTCCTCTGAGGCGAGGTCGTCAGCACTCCACCGCCTCTGTAAACGAGGCTGTCTCCCCGCATGCTCTTCACGATGTACGCATAACTCGTGCCCGGTCTCAGGCCGGAAACACGGAATCTGTGGAGCGTTACTTCAGTCTCGGAATGTATCCACTCGTTCGATCCGTCATAGACGATCAGGTAGGAATCGGAAGGTTCCTCGGTGAACCATGTAATAGTGATCTGCTCGCCGGTGACATCGCTGAGATAAACGCCAAAAGTAAGACAGGCGATCATCGAAATCAACACAACCAAGAATTTCCTCACTTTCATCAACTCCTTCAACTCCTTCAAGATCAATTGTAACCTGTCCGGCCTGAAGTAGTGAAGCACCTGGACGGTAGAGGAAACGCTTAAACAAGGAATACTTCAGATGTGTTTTTCAAACTTCTCAAGGTCCACCGCTGCTCTACGTGCTATAATTCTGAAGCTGGAGGTGAGATACATGGAATTATACAGTAGCGAGAGTGAACCGCCACCTTGATCTTTCTCGTCCATTGAGACCTCCTTCTCGGGACGGGGAAACCAATCCTTGACTTGATAACAAGAAGGAGGTAAACAATGTGCGAGAGATACTGGTATCTGAATACGGTAAGTTGAATTCTATCGATACACCCATAGAAGGCTGCTGGATAAATATCACTTCTCCGAACAGCGAAGATATATCCTTTCTCAAGGAAATGGGTTTTGAAGAGGACTTTGTGTACGACTCTCTCGACCAGGAAGAGAGAGCGAGGTTCGAGCAGGACGAGGACCTCGTATATATCATCACCAAACTCCCCTACTTCGACAGTGAAGACAAAGCCGTTCCGTACAAGACTATGACTCTTGGTATAGCCATGAAGTCAGGCTACTTCGTCACCGTCAGTAGTTTTAAAAGCGCCATCCTCGAAGATCTTATCGAAGGGCGCGTCAGGGACGTTTCCACAAAAAAACGCAACAGATTCCTGCTGAGAATCTTCGACAGGGGAACGGTTTATTACCTGAGATATCTCAAAGAGATCAGGCGGCTTTCAAACGAGATAGAGTCGGAGCTCCACCGCTCTACAAGGAACAAGGAGCTGGTGGCCATGCTGAACCTCGAAAAATCTCTGGTCTTCTTCACGACATCTCTGAGATCCAATGAACTGATGTACGAGAAGCTAAAAAGGGCCCACATACTTACCCTTTACGAAGAAGACGAGGAACTCTTCGAGGACATATCCATCGAAAACAGGCAAGCCATCGAGATGGCAAACATCTACAGCGACATACTGACCGGTATGATGGACGCCTTCGCTTCGGTTATATCGAACAACCTGAACGTAGTGATGAAGATACTCACGATCGTTACTCTCACGCTGCAGATACCGACGCTCATCGCCTCGATCTACGGAATGAATGTGAGTCTTCCCTTCATGGACAGTCCGAGCATCTTCTACTGGTCGATGGGGCTTTCCGGTCTGGCAGCCATTATCGTCGGGTTCATCCTTTTCAAGATAAGGTGGTTCAAGTAGAGCGTAGCGATTTGAGCAGAAAAACCTGCACAACAGATGAGGCCATAAGAACGAAGGGGATCGCGGTTACCGGTAGAAGAAAGCCTACCAAAGCATAAAAGAGGGCTATCGAAGAGGTTATAAAAAACGTAGCCCTCTTTTTTTTGCCGGTGATCGCAAAGATCTTGTCGTAATAATGGTCTCTGTCTCCTTTCAGGGGCGATTTTCCTGCCAGCGAACGTCTGGCGAAACCTATGAAGAGATCCAGCACGACCGGCCAGCAGAAGGCGGCGATCCTGACGAAATTCTGGCTTTCCCAGCTCTGTATTAGAAGCAATCCCACGAAAGTTCCGGCAAGATACGACCCCTGATCTCCCATGAAAATCTTCGCGGGAGGAAAGTTGTACATTAGATAACCGGCAAAAGCGCCGGCGATAGCCAGCGATATGTCGGGAGAAAATCCCGCAATGAAGGCGAAGATCGCGAAGATGATCGTGTTTCCCGCACAGATGCCATCAAGACCGTCCACCATGTTGTAAGCGTTGACCGCTACAGCGAAAACGAAGGCGAGTATGGTCGAATCGAAGAAGGAATAACCGAAGATTATGTAGGATATCGAAAAGCCACCGGCCAGCTCCATGAAAAGCCTCACTTTGGGCGAGAGTCCCCTTTTGTCGTCAACAAAACCTACCGTCCACATAACGATGAAAGGAAAGAAGTACTCGGGATAGTTGAGGAACCATGGTGAGATCGACAGAAGTATGGCCGTTCCACCGAGATAAGGTATAGGCTTTTCGTGAGGTTTGAGCGCTCCGGCTGGTTTATCGACGAAACCCAGCTTCGTTCCGAGTATCTTGAAGATATAGTTGAAAACCAGAGACAGACCGAAGGCTATTATTACTTCCATTATCCGACCCTTTCGACGGTCTTCGCTACGACCTGTGCGACGTACTCCTGTTCATCGGGAGAGAGGTTGCTGAAGAAGGGAATGGCCACAGTTTGCCTTGAAACTCTCTCCGTCACAGGAAAGCTTCCCTCGCGGTAACCGAACTCCTCTATGTAGAAAGGCTGGAGATGAACCGGTCTGAAGTACTCGCGACACTGCACCCCGTTTTCTCTCAGCTGATCCATAAACCGCCCCCTGTCGATCCGCTCATCAAGCCTTATCACGTACACAAACCACCCCATTGAAGTCACGTAATCTTCGAGGTAAGGAACGGTAACTCCTCCGATCTTCGAGAGCAAGGCGGAGTAGCGGTCGGCCACGACTCTGCGCTTCTGGAGTATTTCGTCGATCCTTTTCATCTGTTCGACGCCCAGGGCGGCAGAAAGCTCGTCCAGACGATAGTTGTAGCCAAGCCTAACGTGTTCCAGCCAGTCTTCAGCGACGCCACGGCCCTGGTTTCTCATGCTCCTGGAAAGCTCGGCTATAGACGGATCGTCCGTTACGATGATGCCGCCCTCACCGGTAGTTATCTGTTTGTTGGGGTAAAAAGCGAAGGCGCCGGCAAGTCCGAAGGACCCGGCCCTCCTACCGAGATAACCGCTGCCCAGAGCCTCGCAGGAATCCTCGACTATCGGGATCGCGTACTTCTGGCAGATCGCTTCGATCCCCTCCCAGTCCATCGGGTGGCCGAAAATATCGACACCCATGAAGAGATCGGGCAGGAAACCTTTTAGAGACAGCTTTTCAGTCTCGAGACCCTTTCTCGAATACTCCTCGAGCGCTTCATCAAGCGTTTCGGGAGAGATGTTGTAGGTCTTTTCGTCGATATCGGCGAAGACCGGTATGGCTCCCTCGTATATAGCGACATTCGCAGAAGAGACGAACGTGAAGGGGCTGGTCAGCATAACCTTTCCCCTGTCCAGACCGACGGACCTCACGATAAGATGGAGAGCGCTTGTACCACTGTTCACGGCGATCGCATATTTCAATCCGACATAATCGGCGATGATCCTCTCGAATTCCACTACCTTCGGACCTATAGACAGGATTCCCGAGTCCATGAGACCGGCAACGGCCTCGATTTCTCTCTCTGTGATATCGGGCCTGGCAAGGGGAACCAGCAATTACTCCACCTCCCTGGTAGAACGCGCAAAAGTTGATAGAAGAAGACCTAACATGAACGACCATAGGGCCGCAAGCCCTATCTGATAATCTTTTGGAAGCATGAAAGTGACCGTGTGGGCCGGTATCCAGAACCAAAGAAGCGAGAGAAAGGCCGAATCGAGCTTCTTCCAGTTCCTCTTGCGTTCAACGATGTTGTCTAGAAGTCTGTGGAAAAGAACGAGAAAGACACCGAATTGAAGGTTCATGGCCACCGAACGCGCCAGAGCGTTGAGGAAAGCTTTTTCGAAGAAGACCTCCGGCAAAACTCTGTTGAGAACGAGAGTGTTGACAAACCCCTCGAAACCTATGAAGGCCACTTTTATGAAGATCGAGAGAACGGCCCAGACCAGCATCTTCGACAGAAAGAGCGACATGGAGACGCTCTCCTTCGATCCCGAAAGTTTCTTGCTGACAAGATCGCCCAGGGTGCCGAGAACGGCGAATTGAATCATGGCCGATATGAAGGGATAGCCTCTCACGAAGTTCAAATACCAGTTCATGAAAAATCTCCCCCCGTCTTGATTCTGGCCGTCGCATCGGGCATAAATCCTTGTATTATTCCGTTCAGGACTGCATAATCGCTGTTACGTATTGCAAGCTCGAGCTTCGAAACCAACTCTTCCATCTCTTTTTCACCGAGAACGGTCTGCCCGTTCAATTTGAAGATTTTGGGATGTTTAGTCTTCGATAGGGCCTCGTCGGTCATGACTAGCTCCTCGAAAAGCTTCTCCCCCGGCCTGGCTCCGGTGTACTCTATCATTATCTCCTGTTCTGGCACATAACCGGCGAGTGTGATCATCTCTCTCGCCAGAGTCGATATCTTGACCGGCTCGCCCATATCCAGAACGAAAATATCGCCTCCTGTGGCGTATGCACCGGCCTGAAGAACTAGAGAAACGGCTTCGGGTATGGTCATGAAGTATCTGGTCATTCTCGGATCGGTAACTGTTACCGGACCACCAGATTGTATCTGCTTTTTGAAGAGGGGTATGACACTGCCGCGGCTACCGAGTACGTTACCGAACCTCACTATCCCAAAGCGTGTGGCGCTGTTTTCGGCGATCGACCTGACGAACTCCTCGGCCAGCCTTTTCGAAACGCCCATGATAGAAGAAGGGTTGATCGCTTTGTCAGTCGAAATCATAACCATGGCCTCGGCCGAGTATCTGTGAGCCATCAAGGCAATATTTAATGAGCCAAGAGAATTCACCCGGAAGGCCTCAGTGGGGTTTTCTTCCATCAGCGGGACGTGTTTGTGAGCGGCCGCGTGGAATATCAACGACGGTCTATGGGTTTTAAAGATATACTCCATCCGGTCTTTGTCCTGGACATCTCCTATTAGCTGTTTCAGAGGGATATCCGGATATTGTTTTGAAATCTCCTGCTTTATTTCATATATACTGTTCTCACCTTTGCCCAGAAGAAGCAGTTTGCCTGGACCTAATGGAGCTATCTGCTTGCAAAGCTCGCTGCCTATGCTACCTCCAGCACCGGTCACAAGAACAACTCTTCCGACTATGTAGTTTTTTAGTGAAGCCAGATCGACCTTTACGGACTCCCTACCGAGTAGGTCTTCTATATCTATCTCCCGAAGATAGCCCAGTTTGGCCTTACCGTCTATTATTTCGGTCATGCTGGGAAGAGTCTGTACTTTTATTTTCTTGGTATCGATGTGTGAGAAGATCTTCCTCAAAGTCTGCGAGTCGGCCGAGGGTATTGCAACTATCACCTTATCGATCTTGAATCCTTCGACCAGTTCCATTATCTGCGTCGAATCTCCGAGAACTTGAATTCCCCTAATTCTGCGATGGAGCTTTCTGGGGGAGTCGTCAACAAAACCTACCACTACACCGTTTTCGGGATGGTGGGCCAGTTCTTCGGCGAGAGATGTTCCGGCGTCTCCGGCACCCACTATCAGCACTCTTTCCGATGCTGCAAGCGCGTGATGCCTCCTGTTGATAAAGCTCAACCACATTATTCTCGACCAGATTATAAGAAAGGCCGAACCGATAGCGGCCATGCTTGAAACAGTGAAAGGGACCGTTAAAAGCTTTATGTTCAAGAGAATGAGTAGCCTTCCGACCCCAAATCCGGCTACGAAACCTGTCGCAATTCCCCGGATGACGATCCAGTAGTCTCTGAAATAGCTGTAACTCCAAGCTATTTTGTAGGTGCCGTTCAAGGCCAACGATATAACTATGAAAAGACTGAAAAAAATGCCGTTCACGAAGAATTCCGGCTCGTACAGATTGAATATACCGTACCTGAAGTACATCCCCATAACGTAAGCAAGGTATATGAGAAGAAAATCGAGAAGGAGAAGCGCCACATTTCTCCTCATGCCGGTCAGAGCTTTCAACTTGAACAATACATTCACCTCGGAAGAGATTCTAGCACAACAGCTACGGAACGGGGAATCGGAACTGAGTTCAATACTTGCGCTCTCCGAATATGATCGTTCCCAGTCTCACCATGTTCGATCCTTCCTCTATCGCAACCCTGTAAGAATTGGACATTCCCATCGAAAGATATCTCATCTCCACATTCTCGATCCCCGAGGTACCTATCTCTTCGAATAACCTTCGAGTGAGTCTCAGATGGGGTCTGATTCCTTCGACGTCATCTGTCACCGGCCCCATGGTCATAAGACCGACGACGATGATATTTTCGAGATGGGAGATTTCTTCTAGCAGTTCAGGGGATTTTTCGGGATATACGCCGCTCTTGTTCTCTTCTCTGGCGCTGTTTATTTCTATCAACAGGGGCATTTTCTTTCCGATCGCTCCCGCTCTCTTATCGATTTCGACGGCCAGTTTCACGGAATCGACAGTCTGAATTATATCGAATATTTCGACCGCCTTTTTCACTTTGTTAGTCTGAAGGTGACCTATACAGTGCCAGCGGGCTTTAATGCCTATCGCACTATGCTTTTCCTGTGCCTCCTGTACATAGTTCTCTCCAAGGTCTATGACACCGCTGTCGAGGAGTTCCAGAATCTCCTGAACACTCCTGGTCTTGGTTGCGGCAATAAGTGTAACATAATCGGGAATCTCTGCCCTCAATCTTCTCACGTTATCTACGATCAACTTCACAACCTCCCGATCAATTATATATTTGTTCCGGTGACTTCTACCGTAAGTCTGTCACTATTTTCATGTTATTATTCCGTTGCGGAGATCCATACAAACGAAAGGAGGTTTTATTCCGTGAAATCGAGCATTATATTTATTTTTGCCCTCTTGATCGCCATACTCATATTCTCGGTGTTTTTATTCATTCAAGACAGACTCGCCTTGAAAGAACTTCTTCTATCGGCCAGCAAGCTGGAAGAAAGTGTTTCCAATCTCCAGACGCGCATGGGGAGTATCCAGAATGCAGTTGACAATCTCCGCAATCTTGTAGAAGAGCCGTACAGATTATTGAAGTCGAAAGAGTTCTTTACTGTAAGCGTCGGGTTCGACGAAGTGATCGTGAAGTCGCTTTTCACATTTTCCGAGTATAAAGAAGGAAGCGACGTATTTCTCGTCTTGAACGACGAAGCCGGTTCAACAAGAACCCTGGAACTCGATAGGGAAGATGGAGTTTCCTTTATCGAACTATCCATTTCTCCGTTTGGAATTTACAGCGGGCAGATCTTGGTACGGGAAGGATCCCGAGAAATAATGAGCGACCGTTTTCAAATACCTCCCGAGAATTACCGTATACAGAACTTTGAAATCTCAGGCAGAGCCTGGCAGCAGGACCAGAACGATTTGCTTTACTCTTTTCATCTGATAACAACCTCTTTTATTCAAAACAGTCAGCTCAAAATCGCTAAAGCTTCAGTACGGGTTATGAATCAGGGTGAAGTGATAGACGTACTAGATATGCCCTTCCAGGATGGGCAAACGGCACTCACAACTACAAATTACACGGCTGGCAGAGACAGCAATTACGAATTCTTCGCAGACGTTACTTATGGCTTCGGAGGCTCAGTTAGCAGGAAAATAGAAGTCAAGTACAATTTTTAAGCCGGTTTTATGTAAGAACGACTCTTTTGATCAGTTTTGATCAGAAAAACTAGAGTCGTTCTTTTTGTTTGTTTATAGGTGCGTCTCCGATAAAATTTCCATGGAAGGTGAGACAATTGAAGAGACGGGAATGGCTCGAAAAATATAAAAAAGATATATTAGGTCGACCCACACGAAGTGCGGCAAGTTCCGAGAAACTCAAGGACTATCTGCTTCGAATGGTGGGATTTATTGAGGAATCCTCAATCGTTGCGGATTTTGGGTGTGGTATCTGCAGTCTTTGGCCACTTTTGCGGGATATGGGCATGCGAATAGTGGGAGTCTCCTGCAACAGAAAGGAGCAGCAACAGAAGGGAATCCGGATAATGAACATAGAGATGGCCGATTTCAACTTTCTTGGCATATTTGAAGGTTTTGTGGCGGTAGATCTTCTGCAACGTATTCCGCCCGAGCTCTGGTCGAAAATTCTGTTGAAGATCTCGCGTTCCATTAAAACCGATGGCATGGGCCTAATAATTACCGAGTTGAGCGAAGAGGAATCGGCCCGTTCGGTTTTCTCGGACCTCAAAGGCGACGGTTTTCCCGTGGTTATTGGAGAAAACCTGGAAGATGGTGAGTACATTTTCAGACCGCTAAAAAGCTGGTACGATCAGTGGCTCAAAAATGCCGGATTGTCCGTTTTCAGAGAGGAAGTTATCGATTCGGTAGTCTATTCAATCGTGAGAAAGTGATACATTCCCTCGGGTTCAACGCACCAGATAAAAATCCTGTTGAACCATATACTCCTTGAATCCGAGGGCACGAGAAACCTTAAGTGAGCCGTAATTCAGTACGTCGTGTCTGTATTGAACCAGGTTTTTGCTTAAAATTCCCCATTCGCTAGATTTAGAACCCAGAGCCTTGCCAAGTCCGAGTTCCCTAAAGTCGGGAATGGTTATAATACCAATATCGGCGATCTTCCCCCATTTGATGATGCTGGAAACGGCGACTATTTCTCTTTCGTAAAACGCTCCGAAAACCGCGACATGATTGAGCTCTACATATCCTTCCGCCAGATCCTCGCGCGTGCAATGACTTCTGAAATTATAAAACGCCGTCCTGTCGCCCAGATTCAACCTGCGAACAATGAATTCATCGGGCGGGTCGTAAGGTACGAAATTGGAGGGATTTAAATATTTTATCGAAGTTTTCCGCCCCCTCCTCAGCGATCCTCCGGATAGAGCGGGGATCTTTTCAACACTGAATTCGGATAGCTTTTCGAAGTTTCTCACGATACTTTCGAGTGCGGGATCGAAAATCAGGACTATTTTGTTTTCAAAAGAGAAAACACTAACCCGACCGCTCTCACTCTTCTTTCCTGGAATTAACAAAACCGATTCTCTTTCCAGGGCAGTCGAATCGATACCCATGTACCCGGTCCATTCTTCGAGTATTCTGAGTTTCATTTCTTCCTCTTTCAAATTGAGTACCTCCATTCTTTCGGGACAGAAAACAAACGTATAGTGTCTTTATCACAACTGAATTCAGAAAGATCGAGAAGGCACTAAGACGGAATCACCATGATCAATCCGAAGCTTGCTTCAACAATTAGAAACATGATGCTGGAAAACTCAAAGGACCTATCCAGAAAAAGCGATACCAGACGCGTTAAGGCGACAAAGATATAGACCACCCCAACGAACGTCAGTGCGATCGGATAATTGAAAAGAATAACGGGAGCCAGACCAAGACCCAAGAAAGCTCCTCCCATAATGGTTCTGATCTCTACCCTTCCCCTATCTCCACCGGCAGAAAATCCGGCCAGCCTGGCGTAGGATTGAGGTCTGATTATTATGTATAAACCCGTTGTTGCCGTGAGAATAGAGATAATAAACTTGGCTATAGTGAGCACCATATTCACGCCCCCCGGAATTCTATATTATTCTAGCAGTACAATGTTTCGATAGCAAATCAATAGCGGATTATAAGAGATCTGAAAAAAAGCAGCAAATAGACCAGATTGCTCCATGCGGGAGTCAAGATACTGATCAACATTCCAAGTATAGGAACGGAGACGGAGAAAAGGTTCTTCTTTCTGGTGTTTCGGATATCCAGATTGCTTAGAACCTCCTCTTGAACGAGATCGGTCTTTCTTATCAGGTACTCCCACTCAATTAAGGTTATGATTTCAAGCATCAAAATATTTCCGTGGAAGAGAAGCTCGACAAATTCGAAATCCCCGTAATCGCTTAACAGAGACGTGGTCAACGGAATGAGAGTTATAAATAGAAGGCTCGTGAGGCTTAACCACAGATGAAGATCATCGGTTTTCCTCAACAACTTCATTCGTTTGTTCCCTGAAATCCAGAGCGATCCAACCACGAAAAAGGAGATGCAGTAACTGAACAGCTCGTAGTCGAGGCTGAGGATATATTTGATGAGCTCTTTCTGAGAGACTATCTCCCCCGGTTCCGGAATCCTTATTGTGAGTACAAGGAGAGTTATGGCTATTGAAAAGACTCCGTCGGTCAGCGCCTCCAGCCTGTTGACATTGGTCTGCCGGTCTGAAGATGAAAACCTCAAATCTCGCTCCTAATAAGCTATGCCAACTCTCTTCTGTGAATATTCCGAAGTGAACAACAGGTTATAGGCAAATTCCGCCACATCCTGAACCGAAATGCGCTCGCCGCTTTCCGGAAGAAAATCGGCCGCGACCCGGTAACTCTGATTACCCTCGGCAAACGACATAAAGGGAGGACACACAACCGTCCAGTCCAGTTCGGAAGTTTTGAGTATTTCGAAAGCATCCAGATACTCCCGCGATGTTTTTTTCAGGTACTGAGGATAGTTGGGCGAGTCCAGTCTTAGCTCTCGCGGCGATAGTTGAAGAATACCGGCGTTGGCTATAGCGACTAACTTGGAGACTCCCGATTCTCTGGCGCCGTTAATTATGTTCTTCATCGCCACCGCCAGAGTATCGTTCACGCTTCCGGAGTTATCGGGACCGAGTGCGCTTATTATGGCGTCCTGCCCCCTAATCGCATCCCTCACGGCCTGGCTGTTAAAAACGTCTCCCGCATGTATTTTCAGATTTTCTCTCCTCACTGTGAGCTTGGAGATGTTTCCAACAAATATCGTCACAACGTGATTATCGCTGAGAGCTCTGTCCAGGATCACCCTCCCAACTCTGCCGGTTCCACCAAACACTATTATCTTCAAGGCTGTTACCCCCTTTCATTCCTACACTTATATATTATAGACTCAACTCGAAAAATCCAAATAACCGTTATCGTACAATACAGCCTGAACGGACAGTTTTGCGCTGACAATTTCGAAAAACCGCGATTATTTGCCCGGAGCTCTAAGAAAACTCTAAGGATTCGATCATAGACTTGATACGTAAGAAAATTCACTGGGAGGTGTGAAAGATGAAAAAGATACTGATTATCACGATAGTTGTGCTTATGGCAGGAGCAATTGCAACGGCGGCGGGATTGGGATTCAGAGCCCAGGGCATTAAGCAGGCTCAGGCCGGCCCGGGTAGATGCGAAGCCTTCGTTGATGAGAACGGCGATGGAATCTGTGACTCATACGCAGTGAGACCTCAGCCGCAGGATGGAACGGGCAAGAGATGGGCTGTCGGAAGAATGAACGCCGGTTTCAAAGGCAACAGAGGTGCAAATAGAGGAACCGGACTGGCTGGCCAGGAGAATTTCGTTGATGAGAACGGCGACGGAATATGCGATCTTCTGGGTACCAGAAAAGGTTTGGGTAAAGGTAACGCGTTCGGCAGAAAGTAATCCCGCCATTGAATGTGCAGAGAGTCCCTTAGGGGGCTCTTTCTTTTTATCGCCCCACACAAACATCTCCCATATGAAGATAGAATTAACTGGCATGTCGGTGATTCGGTATTTCTTCGTCACACTAGAGCCGTTTTTGTCAAGGTACGTAAGATATGCTAAGATAATACTACCGGGGGTAAATGATGAAATCAAATCTTTCAATCATTATAACGATAGTATTTATGTTCGCCTGCGTTTCTTTAAAGGCAAGTGTACTCGTCTTCGGTGGCGACGGAGATTACCCTCCATACGAGTATATCGACGAAAACGGCGACTTAACGGGTTTCAACGTCGATATTATGAGAGCGGTTGCCAGAGTTCTGGGAATGGATTTAGAAATAGAGCTCGGTGAATGGAACTACATAGTCGAGAAGATGAAGTCCGGCCAGCTAGACGGTTTGCTGGGCATGGCGGTAACGGCCGAACGCGAGAAGCTGTACTCCTTTTCGATCCCCCACAATTATCTTTACATGAGTATCTTTCACAGGAAAAACACCCCGATAAACTCGATCGAGGAGCTGCACGATAAAGAGATAATCGTTCAAAAGAACGGCGTTATGCACGACTACCTTCTGGAAAACTCAATCACTGGCAAAATCATCACCGTCGAAATGCCGCTCGACGGATTGAAAATGCTTTCCTCAGGCAAGGGCGATTTCGGATTTTTCGGCAAGTATCAGGGGCTTTATCTTGCCAAACAGAACAACCTGAAAAACCTGGTTGTTTTCGAAAACACCGTCTTCGAGAGAGACTACTGTTTCGCCGTTTCGAAAGACGACCAGGAGCTCCTCGGCCTACTCAACAAGGGGCTTCTCTTCATAAGGGACAGCGGCGAGTACAGGGAAATCTATAAAAAATGGTTCGGCACGCTCGACTGGTTTGAAAGCAACGTTCAAAATATCGTATTCTGGGGTTCGGTCCTCATCGTGCTTGTGTTAATTGCTCTATTTGTGCTGTCGATATGGAATTCGGCTCTAAAGAAGCGCGTTGATAAGAGAACCGAAGAACTGACCAGTAGAATCGCCGAGTACGACGGTCTCCAGAACAAGATACGCGCCTTGCACGAAGTTACGCTTCAGATGGAAAAGTGCAGCGATGAAGAAGAGGTTTACGATCTGGTGGTGAAGGCCGCAAGAGAAATCCTTAAATACGATTATTACAGTCTCGACATCGTCGAAGGTGATTTCCTGGTGGCCAAAAGATACTCCGATACTATAGAGATCAACTCGGATGTGCCAAAATACGAAGGAATCGCCGGTAGAACCTTGAAGACGGGAGAGACTATACTCGTCGACGATATCACCTCAGTCGATTACGCGCTCCCCTCCAGCAGTAAGATCAGGTCTCTGCTCAGCATCCCCATGGGCTCATTCGGCGTCTTCCAGACAGTTTCTCTGGAACTGGCCGCCTTCAGTAGGGAAGATGTGGAACTGGCGGAGTTGCTCATCTATCACGCGGTCGGTGCGATCGGCATCATACGCAAAACGAAAGAGATAAGCTTCCTGGCCTTCCACGATTCGCTGACGGGGCTTTACAACCGCACATTTTTCGACGAAGAGGTTTTGCGGATGGACACCTCTAGAAACCTGCCAATATCGCTGATATTCGGCGATGTGAACGGTTTGAAGATCATAAACGATAGTTACGGCCACTCTTACGGCGACGAGTATCTCAAGGCCGTTGCTGGAACGATAAAAAGCTCATGCAGACAGGAAGATCTTGTTGTGCGCTGGGGTGGAGACGAGTTCGTAGTTTTACTTTTCAGAACTTCGGAGCAGCATGCCAGGGAAATCATCTTCCGCATCGAGAGCAACCTGGTTGCCATAAGAGACTTCCCCGTAACCGTGAGCGTTTCTTTCGGTGTTTCCACGAAGATCTCCGAAGAGCAGAATATCGCCGATTTGATCGAAGAAGCCGAATTCGAGATGTACAACCAGAAAGGACTAATGAAAAAAGCCGGCAAAACCATGAAATGAAGAAAAAGAAAGACCCGGCAACCACGGATCGGCTGACTACTTCGACGATCTACAGGGCCGGGCCTCTGGTGTGGTACAACTCCCGTTTAGTGAGCGCTAGCCCCTTCTGATTCCTGCAAGCCTCTCAAAGGTCTCCCTGAGCGAAAAATAGGTCTCTTTGAAGAGATCGTACAGTCTCAGATATTGCTCGTGCTCGTCTCTCGCCGGCTCGATTTGCTCGACATCTACTACGAAATTGCGAGCGGCGGAGAAATCGAAAAGGCCGGAACCTACTCCGGCAATTATCGCGGCACCCATCGATGTCGCTTCTTCAACGTTTCGTGGAACTACCAGTACTTTTCCTAGAATGTTAGAGAGTATCCTCTTCCAGCTCTCGCTTCTGACACCACCGCCTATGACACGGATATTTCCTATCGGTATCGACTCTTCGATGGTGTCCAGTATCCATTTTAGATTCATCGAGACGCCCTCGATCACCGAGCGAACGAGATCCAGTCTGTTGTGGGAAGCTGAGAGTCCCACAAAAACGCCCCTTGCGCTGGAATCCCATATAGGACTCCTCTCTCCGTGGAGATAAGGGAGGTAGATGATCTCCTCGCCGTGATGATTGAATTGCCGCAGGAGACCGTCCAGGTACTTGAAGATATCCCCGCCTTTTTCTTTGAGATTATCGCTTTCAAGACTGTATGCTATATCTTTTATCCAGCTGTAAGAAGTACCGGCCGCCTGCATCGTGCCGGATGGAAAATAGAAACCCTTCACGGCGTGCGCACCGGTGAAGACTCGCATTTTCCCATCTATGAGAGGACTGTCCGTTATGGTGGATATCCACGAAGAAGAGCCGAGGTAGAGATAAGTGTCGCCGATTCCAACCGCACCGGCTCCCACCGCGGCGGTGCAACCGTCGCCGGCGCCGAGTATCACCCTGCAGTTCTTCGAGAGCCCGAGTTCGGAGGCTATTTCTGGCCTTATCTTTCCCAGATCGTGAACCGACGGGAGTGTCTGTGGAAGCTTTGACTGATCTATTCCATTGAGGTCGATCAGTCGCTTGGACCACTCGAGCCTATTTATATCGAAGAGGTTCGTCATCACGGCGTCAGAGTAGTCGGTGACCATCTCTCCGGTGAGACGCATGTTTATAAAATCCTTGGCCTGGAGAAACTTGCTAGCCTTTTCGTAAAGGTCCGGCTCGTTCTCCTTGAGCCAGGCGATCTTGTACCCCTGGTAAGTCGGTGAAACTCTCGAACCTGTTATCCTGTAGATCTCTCCTTCATCAATCAAAGCAAGCAGCTTTTGGACCTGTCTGGAGCTTCTAGAATCTGCCCATATCATCGCGCGTCTCAACACTCTTCCAGAGCTGTCTACGGGAACCGCGGCCTGCATCTGGCCGCTTATGCTGAGGGCGACCACATCCGGGGAGTCGATCGAAGCCTTCTTAACGATATTCGCTGTGCTTTTGCAGAAAGCCTTCCACCAGTCTTCGGCGTTCTGCTCGACCATTCCAGGAGCCGGGTAATGGGTATCGTATCCCTCGAAGGAAGAGCAGACGAGTATTCCCTTTTCATTGAAAAGCGTCGCTTTGTCTCCGGTTGTACCAAGATCGTGAGCCAGTAAATACTTCATACATTCTCCCGGCGGGTTATATGGAAACCCATTTTCTATCTTCTATTGATTGCCAGTCGGCATCGAAATTGTCTATCGCTTTAAGAGTGCCGCTGTGAGCGAAGAACTCTCCGTACATGGCAACAGGAAGAGAGATACCGTAAATCGGTAGTTCTGCCATCTTTGAAATCTGCGTCAATGTCTTGAAACTGGCCGCGATCAATTTGGTAGAGTAAGCCCCGTTGGTTATCACTCTCTGCATACTCTCGACAACAGAAAGATCTATACCCAAATTCTCCATGCGACTGGCGTAAGGAGCCACGTAATCGGCTCCTGCCTCGGCGGCCATCAAGACCTGGGGCACCGAGAAGATTCCCGTGATCGTCACCGGGATCTTCAACTTTCCGAACTCTCCAAGTGCCTTTATACCTGTTCTGGAGAAGGGTATTTTCAACTTAATTCTTTCGGGGGCGAGTTTGAAGATCTCGACGCCCTCTTTTATTGTGTCTTCGTATTCCGAAGAGGCACACTGAACGAAGAGCGCTCCTGCGAATCTATCCAGCATTTCTTTGACAACCTCTAAAGGCCTTCTATCGCTCTTTTTGAGGATGCTCGGGTTCGTACTGATTCCCGAAAAGATGCCGAGTTCGAAAAGCCCTGCGATCGCTTCGGTGTTGCCATCATCGATAAAAAGCTTCATAAAAACGCACCTCCTTTGCGAATGACTTGATCTATAAAGGCAGATCGTTGTAGCCGGGATATTTCTCCAAGAACTCTCTATAGATGCCTATGGCGTTGCTGGAACCGAAAATATCGGCTCCGGCGCGAATGAAATTCTCTACATGCGAGAGGTTTTTGACACCTCCGGAAACCTTTATCCCCAGTAAGCCCCTGACAATTCTGTGTATAGTTTCGACATCTTCGATCGCTGTGGCCCTTGAACCGTATCCCGTTCCGGTCTTCACATAATCTACTCCGGGTATTTCGACCAGTATGGAACAGGCCTTCTCGATCTCGGCCGTCGTCAGATAGGAGACTTCTATGATCACTTTGCAAGTTTTATTTCGAAGAAGGCTTGAGAGATGCTCTATCTCCCTCCTGAAATACCCCCAGTCACCCGATTTGATGGCCGAAATGTTGGCCGTGATATCTATATCGGTCATCGACGGCCCAAGCTCCAGCGATTTCTTTATCATATATTCCTTTACATCGGTCGTATCGTACCCGAGCGGAAAGCCCGATCCACATGCTGCGGCAACGGTCGTTCCCGAAACCTTCGCGATCACTCTGTCCATTAGATACCAGGGAACCACAACCGCCCGGAAATCACAGGCCACGCTCTCGTCGATGAATCTATCAACTTCCTCGTAGGTGGCGTTGGCTTTGAGTAACGTGCTGTCGAATCTTTTGGAAAAACCGGTTATCTTCTCCACGGCTACCTCCACAATGTGAAATACAGGGAAAGCCATTCAACACAAGGTTCCAATTTTCGTGAAATATTGAGAGCGGTATCAATATGGCTTTCTAATTTATTATAACCTTTTTTGTTTTAAATGTCTATATTCTCTTTCTATACAGGCATTATTGTAGATATTTGATACTTGACACACCATGCGAAAATAAGATAGAATATCTCCGATACATTGATACCGATATCATTACTAGTATCACAGCTCTTCAAAATTGAGATGTGGTATATCGGTGAAAGGAGGGAGGATGATACCCGTGAGTGCGACACTCGACGATATTGCAAGAGAGACCGGTCTATCCAGAGCCACGGTGGCACGTGTGCTCGGAGGGTACGGACATTCCAGCAAAAAAGCGAGAGACAAGGTTCTTGAAGTAGCCAAAAAGTTGAATTACAAACCGAATTACATCGCAAAGAGCATGGTAACGGGTGAAACGAAGAATATCGGCCTGATAGTCGGCGATATACAGAACCCCTTCTTTTCTACCATCGCCAGAGCCATAAGCGATGTGATCGTACCAGAAGGATACAGCCTTATCGTATCAAGCACCGACGAGAAACTGGAAGTCGAAAAGACTTCGATAGATAAATTTTTCCAGAAACAGGTTGATGGACTGATACTGGCCCCGGTTTCGAGGAGCAACAGCGGCCATCTTCATGAGTTGGTCAAGTCGAAGATTCCAGTAGTTCTCATAGACAGGGTGATAGACGGACTGGATCTCGATATGATCGTTAGTGAAGACGTAGGTGGCGGTCAGGTCGCGACTGAGTACCTTGTCGGTCTGGGTCACCGCAATATCGGTTTTCTTTCCGACAATCTCGATATAAGTACAAACTACGATAGGCTCTCGGGTTATCGGAAGGCACTAAGGGAAAACAACATCCGTGAGAGAGAGTGCTGGATCAAACTCGGAGGCTTCAGGGTAGATGGAGCGTACAAGAGCGGAGTGGCCCTTCTGAGCCAGAACAAAGACCTAACGGCAGTAATAGCCTCTAACAACTACATGGCCGCGGGACTACTTCTGGCAGCCAAGGATATGGGACTCTCGATTCCCCGCGATCTCTCCGTGATAAGTTTCGACGACATTGTCTGGTTCGAACTTACCAAACCTCCGATAACTGCTGTCGCCCAGAACACTGTAGAGATGGGAAGCCTTGCGGCCAGAAGTGTTTTGACGGCTCTTCGAGACCAGAGAAGCGTGAAGGGGATCACCAGACTGCCTACAAAACTTATAGTTCGCGAATCCTGTGCCAAACTTCAAAACTAGGATAGATTTCCATATATAAACGGAGGTGTTCAGATTGACTTTGGATAATTTCCTGGAAAAAGCAAAGAAGAGTGTTCTCTTTACCTCTCCTTCTCTAGAAAAGGACCTGACGGAGTTTCTAGAGGAACATACGGATAGAATCAAAAAATTGGCATCCATGACTCTGGAAAAAGATTTCAAGCAGATCTACTGGGTCGGTAGCGGCAACTCCTGGTGCAACCTTTACTCGGGAGACTACATACTCAACAAAATGACCGATCTTCCCTCGGCTTATTACAAAAGCTACGACTTCATCTGGACCAATCCTGCAAGACTGGGCGAAGACTCGCTGGTTATTCTGGCCTCATTCTCCGGAAACACCGAAGACACGGCTGCGGCGTTGCGGTTCGCCAACGAAAAGGGAGCCACCACCATTTCTTTCACAAGCAAGCCCGATAGTATTCTGGCCAGAGAGGCCGATGAGGCAATTGTATACAACTCGAACGCCCTGTTCATTCTCCCCCTCGCCGGAGCGTTCGTATTCGCTCTCGAAATAGCGAGATTGCAGGGAAGGGACGTATCGAAACTGTTCGAGCAGCTTCAGACTATGCCGCGTCTTCTCGGAAAGATCTACAAGGAAGAGGAAAACAGAGCCGCGAGACTTGCAAGCAAGTACAGAGATTACGATCTCTTCTACGTTCTTTCCAGCGCTTCGGCCTACGCGATCGGTTACAAGTTCGGACTCACAGTCTTCATGGAAAACATGAGAGTGAACGCATCTTTCATGGAAACCTCCGAGTTCAGACACGGTCCGGCCGAAATGCTCGACGGTCACAAGCCGCTGCTTCTCTTCCTCGTAGGGACAGATGAATCTAGAGATATGAGCGAACGCGTTATAAAAATAGCCCAGTCCAACGGTAGCGAGATAATGAGGTTCGATGCGAAGGATTACGGAGATTTCGATCCACTCTTCGCCCCGTTCCTCTTGATGGTTCCACTTCAGTGGTTCGCCGTCTATTCGGCTTATTACAGAGGTATCTTCGATCTAGACGAGAGAGTTCTCATGGGAAGGGGAAAGATGTCCACTGGAAGTCAGATTACCTGGCCATGATACGCTGATGGGAGGAGAGAGCCTATGATTTTTGAAAATGTCCTGGTTGTTGATCCGATAGATGGAGAGTTCGTTGGAAGCGTAGAGACTACCAGAGGAGTGATCTCCGGGGTAAAGAGAAGTATAAAGAACGTCGATTTCGAATATATACTGATGCCGGGATTCGCCGATCCTCACACACACGGCTCGGCCGGTGTAGATGCGCTTTCTATGGATCTAAGGGGACTCAAAAAATGGGAGAGCTTTCTCTATTCTCAGGGTGTCACTTACTTCCTGCCGACAACCATGTCTTCGACTCCCGGAGCAATACTCTCCTCCGCAAAAGTTGTCAGAGAGTACCTCGAAAACAACGGCTCAACATCTGTCGGGGGTATTCACTACGAAGGTCCATACATAAGCGTCAAGAGGAAAGGTGCCCAGAACCCTTCCCTGATAAGGAAGATCGACCTAGGCGAGATTGAGTCCACACTGATAGAAACGGTAAGATTGATCACCATGGCTCCCGAGTTGGAAGGCTTTATCGAGGCCTCGAAGTTGATAACCGATCGAGGGATACCGATCTCTCTGGGCCACACCGATGCATCCTACGAAGATATGAAGCGAGCCTTTGAAGCTGGTTGTACGAGAGTTACACACTTTCCAAACGGTATGAATACGCTTCATCACAGGGAACTCGGGTGTATCGGAGCGGTCTTTTCGATGCCTTTCTCCGTGGAAATGATAATCGACGGGGTACACTCCCTCCCCGAGTTCGTGAAGATGGTCTACGACATCAAAGGTCCGGAAAGGATCATGATAGTCACCGATACAATAGACGCGGCCGGAATGCCCGACGGCGAGTATGAACTGGGCGGCTTGAAAGTGATCCTGAAAAACGGCAGACCCACGCTCGAAGATGGAACGATAGCCGCAACGGTCTTGATGTTCAATCAGGCGGTACAGAATTTCAAAAGCTTCACCGGCTGCACTCTGAAGGATCTCGCACGCGTCTCTTCCTACAACTCTCTCCGGTTGTTGGGCATAGAGGACCGGGGCAGAATCGCGGGAGGATATCTCGCCAACCTGGTCTTGCTCGACAGAAATCTGAAAGTTGTAGAGACCGTGTTGAACGGAAAGACAGCATTCAAAGCTTGAAGCGGAAGTCTAGAGACTTCCGCTTTTTGTTTTCTCACAACAGACAATATCCAGAAACCGTGTAGAAGGATATTTTTTTCGTGTAGTGTTTATAGACTTTCGTAAATCCCAAGTAAATTTGTTGATTATTAAGATTGAAGAGTGATTATGTTCGTTTATTCGGGTTTATTGTCAAATATCTTCTTCTTCCTTTCTTTTTATACAACTTCTAAATTTGTACCGGCTACAGCGTTCTGATATAATCAAGCATGTTTGTACGTACATTGGTACATACGTATGTACAGAACTACACTAGAAGGAGGGTTTTGCTAATGCGTAAAGTACTCGTACTACTTGCTATGGCCTCGATTCTTCTCGGAGCCACCTTAGGTTTTGCAGTTTACAACATTGCCTTCATAGTCAAGGCAACCGATTCGGATTTCTGGCAGTACACGATAGTTGGAGGTAAGAACGCCGAACACGACCTCCAGGGACTCGCGAAAGTAACCGTCTACGGACCCCCATCGGAAGCCGATATCGATCTTCAGGTTTCTATACTCGAGAACGTAGTCAACACGAAACCCGATGCGATAGTCATCTCTTCCACCAGTTCCGAAGCTCCGTCCCTGATCCTGGATGCCGCCTATAAGCAGGGCATAAAGATCGTCCTTATCGACAATTTCGTTTACGACACAGGTTACAACTCCTTCCTTGCGACCAACAACGCGGTTGGCGGCGCACACGCGGCTGACAAACTGGTCGAGGCACTCAAGGCCAACGGTACCGCCCTCAAGGGCAAGGTAGGACTCATCAGCGCTATGGCCGGTGTTCAGGTTCTGACCGATAGAGACGCCGGTTTCACCAACAGGTTGAAGGAAATCGCACCAGATCTCCAGGTTCTGCCGACTATTTACACCAACAACGATATATCTCGTTCCGCGAATGCCGCTGAAGACCTTCTCATAGCCCATTCCGATCTGGTAGGTTTCTTCGCCGACAACAACCACACCGGTATCGGTGTCGCGAGAGTCATCGAACAGCGCGGTCTTGAAAACAAGATAATGGCAGTCGCTTACGACTCCGATCCTCTGGAAATCGAAGCACTCGATAGCGGCGCCCTTAAGGCCCTCATCGTTCAGGACCCCCACGGTATGGGATACAAGGGAGTTATGTTCGCATTCATGGCGATAAACGGTGAACCGCTTCCAGCCTATCTCGACACCGGAGTTTATGTAATAACCAAGGATATTCTCGAAGATTCGATGATGATCCTAGACCCGTTCTCGAGAAAGAAATATTGATAAATTCACGGTTCTAGCAAGGACTGAATGGGCAGCGCAAGCTGCCCATTTTCAGAATTTTTGGTCACACAATTCCGGAGGTAGTGTATGAAGAAAGATATTTCTTTCAACAGACGATTCGACAACACGTTATTGAAACCCGAGTCAACCTGGGAGGAAATAGTGAGTTTCGTCGATGAGACTGTTTCATATAATTTCAGAAACGTGGTTGTCCCATGGTACGCGATTCCCTCGCTGGTAATCGAGAAAGTTAAAGGCACGGAGGTCGGCATAAACGTAGGTCCCGGAGGCTTTCCCTTCGGCATGGTTCCGACAGAGATGAAGATGAGAGAGATTAAGTACTATCTTTCTCTTGGCGAGACGGTGACCGATTTCGATATAGTGATCAATGTCTCCGCCGTCAAGTCCTGCAACTGGGACTATCTCAAGAGAGAGTTCGTGGTACTGTCTGAACCTGTCAAGAAGGAAAACAGAATCTGCAAGTTTATCATAGAGACGAGCAGACTGACCGAAGAGGAGATAGTTAAGGTTTGTGAACTGCTGGCAGATGTGCCAACGATAGATTTCGTGAAGACCGGCACCGGCTTCGGCCCGAGGGCGACATCCTATCGAGATGTAGAATTGATCAACTCCGTTGTGTCCGGAAAAAAAGAGATAAAGGTATCCGGTGGAGTGAGAACTCTCGAGCAGGTTGAGAAGTTCATGGAGCTTGGCGCGACGGTTTTTGGATCGAGTGCCAGTGTTTCTATACTGAAAGAGTACCGGAAGAAATACGGAACCTAAAGGAGAGCGATCACATGCCAGAAGCAAGAACCGTTTTAGAGCTTGAGAACATCTACAAGACGTTCCCCGCTGTGAAGGCGCTCGATAACGTAAGCATGTCGGTAAAGAGCGGGGAAGTAAGGGGTCTTGTCGGAGAAAACGGAGCCGGTAAGTCAACTCTTATAAAGATAATTACGGGCGCTTACACCAAAGACTCCGGATCGATGCTTTTTGAAGGAAACGATATCGGTAGAAACTCTCCGCTCATTTCCAAAGGCCTCGGGATCTACGCGGTTTATCAGGATGTCATGGTTACACCCGACCTCACAGTCGCAGAGAACTTCTTTCTCGGCCACCAGCCTAGAATAGGTCCTTTCATTAACTGGAAGAAGATGTACAGAGAGTCCGAGGAGTTTCTAGATGAAATTGGTCTGGAAATCAATGTCCACAAAAACATAAAGGAACTCAGTATCGCAGAGAGCGAGATGGTAGCCATCTGCAAGGCTCTCTGGCAGAAACCGAAACTGGTCATTTTCGACGAACCTACGGCCGTTCTCACCAGGAGCGAGACGAAGATACTCTTCAAAATAATCGAGGATCTGAAGAAGCGTGGAACAGCTATCATATACATCTCGCACAACCTGGAAGAGGTTTTCGAAGTCTGTGAAACCGTCTCCGTACTCAAGGATGGAGCGACGGTCGGTACTTACACAACCGAAGAACTTGGAAACGTGGACAGACTGATTCCTCTCATGGTCGGAAGATCTATAGAGGAAATGTACCATAAAACGGCTACCGAAACCGGGCAGGAGTTGTTGAGAGTTGAAAACCTCTCGGGAAACAGGTTCGAGAATATCTCTTTCAGCGTAAAATCCGGAGAGGTGGTCGGACTGTTCGGGCTGGTCGGGGCTGGAAGAACCGAAATCGCCAGGGCGATTTTTGGAGTCGACCATTTCGTTGAGGGCAAGATAGTGGTCAAAGGTAGCGAGGCCGCAATCAAGAAACCGAAAGACGCCTTAGACAACGGAATAGGCTATCTGCCCGAGGACCGGAGGAAGCAGGGTATATTCCTTCAACAGGATATCGACTTCAATCTGAATATCATAAACTTCGACAAAGCCATGCGTGCCGGTATAATAAATTACGGCAAAGCGCATGCCCAGACCAGAGATTATGTCGAAAAGCTTTCGATAAAGATCGGCAGTATCTATCAGCCCATCTCCCAGCTGAGCGGTGGGAACCAGCAGAAAGTTATCATCGCCAGATGGCTCTGCAAAAATCCCGACGTACTGATATTCGACGAGCCGACTGTCGGTATTGACGTGGGAACCAAGTCGGAAATCTACCGCCTCTTTGGAGATATATTGAACAGCGGCAAAGGGATAATTCTGATTTCCTCGTACCTTCCCGAGCTCATGGGAGTATCCGACAGGATATATGTTATCTCCAACGGAAAGATGGCCGCCGAGGTTCAGAAGAAGGACTTTTCGGAAGAGTATCTCTTAACGCTCGCGATGAAGAATCTAGTTTCGAAGGAAAAGATAAAGGAGGCAGTTTGAAATGGCTGGGAAGAGGGAAAGAAAAGCATTTGCGGAAAGAAACCTGTTGATTATTCTCGTTGTGATGTGGGTCTTTCTGGCCATCGCAACAAAGGGAAACTTCTCCTCGTGGGCCAATATCACCAACTTGATAAGGCAGTCCTCTATAAACGGAGTTGTGGCCATTGGAATGACTTTGATCATCATAACCGGCGGCATAGATCTGTCGGTGGGCTCTATCGTTGGCCTGTCGGGAATGATTTACGCCATCATGACCTCTACCAGAGGAGACTTCAAACTTTCCTCTTTCTGGGGAATAATCATAGCCCTTGCCGTGGGCGCGCTGGTGGGTCTGATCAATGCGGTTGCCATTCATGATGGTAAAGTCCCGGCTTTCATTGCGACACTGGGAATGATGACGCTGGTCAGGGGTATCGTAATGTACGTCTCCAGCGGCAGGATGGTTACGGGAGTCCCGACAGAATACAGACAGTTCGCAGTAGATGAATTCCTGGGTATCCCAGCTCTCGCCTGGACCTGGATAATACTGGCTTTAGTCATGATATTCGTCCTAAAATACACCAAGTTTGGCCGCAACCTTTACGCGATCGGCAGCAACGAGGAGGCTGCGAGACTTTCCGGTATCAATATCAGATTCAACATGTACGCATTTTACATTGTAGCCGCCCTTTTCAGCGGCGTCGCGGGATTGATGCTCGGGACTAGAATGGCCGCCGGGGTGCCAACGGGAGGACAGGGCTACGAGCTCGACGCCATAGCCTCGGTCGTTATCGGTGGAGCCAGCCTTAGCGGGGGCGTCGGCACGATACTCGGAACGGCTCTCGGCGCACTCATCATCCAGACTATAAGGAACGGCGGAAACCTGCTCGGTGTCGATCCGTTCATAATGCAGATCATAATAGGTGCGATAATCATTCTGGCCGTCTTCTTCGATCAATTCATAAAGAGCAGGAAGAAGGGAGAGGGCCTGAAAAAACTCTTCAAGAGGGCGTGATTGATGATGAAGATAAGCAAATTCTTTCATGTTGCCATCGAAGTTCCAGATCTAGACAAGGCAATCGAATTCTACACAGGACTGCTCAGCCTGAGTCTGATCAACCGTGAAAAGCTGCCGGAAAAGAAGCTGGAAGTGGCTTTCGTTGCTGGAGAAGGTTGCGAGATCGAGCTGATGTGTTACGAAGACAGTAAAGACAGACAGTTCGCTCCAGAGAATCAGTCGCATTTTCAGCACCTCTCTTTTCTTGTCAACAACATAGACACGGCGATGACCTACCTTAAGGAAAAGGGAATTGAGCTCGAATCGGAAGAACCGATACCGGTCTTCAACGGGAGGGTATGTTACAACACTTTCAAAGGCCCCGGCGGAGAACTTCTGGAGATCGCGCAGATAATGAAAAGATAATCCGTATCCTGGATAGTCTGGAGGATTTGTATGAACAGAGTTACCGTTTTTGGAAGCTACGTAATGGATCTGACCACACTCTCTCCACACATTCCGGTGGTTGGAGAGACAGTCTTCTCCGGCCCTTTCAAGATGGGTCCGGGCGGTAAAGGCTTCAATCAGGCCGTGGCGGCTAGAAAGTCCGGTTCCCAGGTACAGTTCATGACGAAAATAGGAAGAGATCTTTTCGCTCCCTTCGTCAGGGAAGCCTTCGATAGATTCGATATATCCAGAGATAATCTCCTCGAGTCTGTCGAATCCGGCACCGGAGTCGCTCTGATCATAGTGGACCGGAACAACGGAAACAACGCCATCGCAGTCGCTCCCGAAGCCTGCAACGAACTGAGCGTTGAGGATGTGAGGGAACGGAAAGAGATATTCGAAAGCTGTGATGTCTTTTTAACACAGTTCGAGGCTAATCTTGAAGCTACCTACGAAGCTATAAAGATCGCCAAAGGCTCGGGCGCGAAAGTATTGTTAAACCCTGCGCCGGTTAAGGAATTCGACCACGCGATTCTAAAATACGTAGATGTAATCATGCCCAACGAAATCGAGGCCAGTTTGATGACCGACATCCCTCTGGATGGGCTCGATTCGATAAAAGATATCGCCCGGGAACTGGGGAAGCATGTGGAGACGGTGGTGTTGACACTCGGGGGAAAAGGTGTTTACTGCCCTTCTGTCAGCGATGATCTGATCCCGGCATGCAAGGTTGCAACCATCGACACCACGGGCGCCGGCGACGCTTTTGCCGGTATCTTCGCCTCTTACATGTCCAGGGGTATATCTATAGCCGGGGCGATAGATTACGCAAGAGTCGGCGCGGCCATTTCGACTACCAGGTTCGGCACTTCGCCCTCCATGCCGGAAAAAGAGGAAATAGAAGCACTCCTGAGTGAAATCAAGGGAGGTGCTTCCATATGAATTACGTTATCGCCTACGATTTAGGTACTACCGGTAACAAGGCGACGCTGTACAGTATAGACGGAAAGCTTCAGGCAAGCGCTTTTTCCTCTTACAGGACTTTTTATCCCGGACCCAACCAGGTTGAACAGGACCCCGAGGAGTGGTGGGAGTCAGTAAAGATAACGACATCGGAGCTTTTATCGAAAGCCGGTGTCGATACGCAGGAGATCAAAGCGGTCAGCTTCAGCGGCCAGATGATGGGAGCTATTCCCGTCGATCGGAACGGAAAAACCCTGAGAAGGGCAATAATCTGGGCCGATCAACGCAGTGTAGAACAGGCCGCCAGGTTGGAAAAGTTGGGCAACGATACTGTGTACAGATTGACCGGCTCACGAATCACACCGACTTATTCCGGTCCGAAGATCGCCTGGATCAGAGACAACGAACCGGAAACGTACAGGAGGGCACATAAGTTTCTCCAGGCCAAGGACTACATTATCTCCAGATTCACCGGCGAGTTCGGTACCGATCCGACGGACGCTTCGATGACCCTGCTGTTCGATATAAAGAACTGGAAATGGTCGGAACGACTTGCAGACACGCTGGGACTTGACCTTGAGAAGCTTCCCGAAGTCTTCCCCTCGACCTCTGTAGTATCTACGGTTTTGCCCGTCGTGGCGAGGGAACTGGGGCTCTCCGAAAAGACGCTGGTTATAAGGGGTGGCGGCGACGGAGCCTGCGCCTGTCTGGGGGCCGGTGTTGTAAGTCCCGACGAGGCCTATCTCTATCTCGGCTCCTCGAGCTGGATAAGCACTTGCTCAAGAGAACCGGTTTTCGACGAGAAGTCGAGAACCTTCAATTTCGCCTACCCGATAGAGGGATACTACTGTCCCTGCGGCACAATGCAGGCCGGAGGTGCATCTTACCACTGGGCCAAGGACGCTCTCTGCAGGCTCGAAGAAGAGAAGGGAAGGTCTCTCGGCCTCAGCGCCTTCACTTTGATGGACGATCTGGTGGACGGTACTAAACCGGGAGCCGGAAACCTGATCTTTTTGCCATACCTCCTCGGCGAACGTAGCCCTCGCTGGAACATAAACGCCAGGGGAGCCTTCATAGGGCTTTCTTCAACACACAGGAAACCCGATATGCTGAGGGCCGTCATGGAAGGGGTTACTTTCAACCTGAAGATAATCCTGGATATACTGGAAAAGGACGGAAAGTTTGATAAAATAAGGTTGATAGGCGGTGGAGCCAAAGGACGGAACTGGAAACAGATCGTCGCCGATATCTTTGGTAAAACAGTTACTATCCCGGAGTATTTGGAAGAAGCAACTTCAATGGGTGCAGCGATCATAGGAGCCGTCGGCACTGGAGAAATGACGCTGAAAGAAGCATCCACTTTCGTCAAGGATGTGCAGTTCATCTCGCCGAGAATGGAAGTTCACGAGAAATATCTGAGGCTCTTTGAAGTGTTCGATAAAGCATACATGTCTCTTCTCGAAGTCTATGAGGACCTTGCGGAGATGTGATTCAAGTTTGATATATCGGATCTTCATCTCTTGAAGCGACACCGAAAGAAAGAAGGGATTTCATCATGCTGTTTAACTCGGATAGAAGAATAGTACTGGATAGAGCCAGCCCGGTTCCGCTTTATTACCAGATATACAGGATAATCTCCGACTACATGAAGGAGCCGGGCGTTGTCGGCAGGAAACTTCCGACCGAAGAAGCGATGATGAAAGTCTTCGATGTAAGCAGGGCAACTATCAGGAGAGCGCTCCAGGCTCTGGAAAGCAGCGGTCAGATAGCCAGAAGACGCGGAAGGGGCACGATAGTTACCAATAACGCTTCGCAGGAGCATCTTACCACTATAAGAAGTTTTACTGAGCAGATGAGGCTCGAGAACCATGTGCCCATAACGCAGGTTGTGGATGTTCGAAAGGTTCTGGCCGATTCGGAACTGGCCAAACGCCTTGGCGTTACCGAGGGCGAGGAGCTGCTTCAGGTAACCAGATTGAGGGGCAATGAATCTTACTTTCCTCTTGCGCTTTTCATTTCTTATCTCACCCCCGGGAGCAGATTGACAGGCGAGGAAAACTTCGAAGGATCTCTGTACGAACTCATGAGGTCGAAGGGCTCGCCCGTCGTCGATGGAGACGCAATAATAGAGGGAAGGCTGGCCGAAGGCAAGATTGCGGAACTTTTGAAAGTGGAGAACGGTGCCCCGATACTCTATTACGAAAGGCTGGGTTCGACGATAAACAACGAGCCGGTCGAGCTTGTACAGTGCTGGTACGAAGCGAGGCACTACAAATTCCGGATCCATCTTTCAACCGGAAAATGAAGGGAGACAAATAATGAAGAAAAATGGAATATTGAATAAGGAAATCTGCAATTTAATAGGTTCGATGGGACACACAGATCTCATGGTTATCTCCGATTCCGGTCTTCCCATAGCTTCGGACAGATACCGGATCGATGTGAGTATAATCGGCGGCAAACCCGGTATCTTCAATGTTTTAGAGCCTGTTCTGGAGGAACTGGAAATAGAGAAAGTGATCTTCTCGCAAGAGATGAAAACCGTCAGTCCCAAGACTCTAGAAGAGACCATCAAGAGATTGCCCGAAGGTATAGAGATCGAATTCGTTCCACACACGAAGTTCAAAGAACTTACCAACACACAGTCCAAGGGAGTAATAAGAACAGGCGAGCAGATCCCTTACTCGAGCGTGATACTGGTCGCCGGGGTAACTTACTGAGTCATGCTTTTACAGCTGGCAAACGACAGTCATATAAGGAGCGATTTCTTCACTCTGGCCATTAAAGTCGCTTCTCACGTAGATATCATAGAGGTAGGCACCCCGGCGCTTTTGGCACACGGGATGGAACTGGTCAGAGAAACGAAAGCGGCTTTCCCCGGGCACAAAGTGCTGGCGGACGCCAAGATCGTCGATGGTGGATATCTAGAAGCCGCGATGGCTTTCCAAAGCGGCGCGGATATCGTTACAGTTCTGGCCTTTGCACCCGTCAAGACTATCCAGGAGACCGTCAAGGCCGCCGAAGAGTTCGGCGGACAGATAATGCTCGACACACTCGCAATCGAATCGATCGAGGAGTTCGCCTCGAAGGTGGCTCCGTTCTCGCCGGATTACGTCTGTCTTCACACTTCGGCCGATCTGAGCGATGTCGGTGAAGACTCGCATTTGACCGGTTACGCCGAAAAGATGGGCACACTCAGAAGGATCCTTCCACACACCATGATAGCCGTTGCAGGTGGGATCTCCCTGGATAATCTCCCGGTTCTACTTTCGCTGAGACCGGATGTCGTAATAGCCGGACGGTCAATATCGAGGGCCGAAAATCCCGTGGAAGCGGCGGCCACCATGAAAAAGAGAATGGCGGGATCGATATGAATTTCAAAGAAACCTTAGAAAAGGTGCTAGATGAGATTAGCTCGATCCTCTCTGGAGTAACGGACGAATCAGTTGAATCACTAGCTCTAAAAATACTCGGGGCCGAAAGGATCTTTCTCTTCGCCATGGGCAGATCGGGATTGGCCATAAAGGCCTTCGCCATGAGATTGATGCACCTCGGTCTGAAGGTCCACGTGGTGGGGGAGATCTCCACTCCCTCCATAGGCGAGGGTGATCTGCTCATAGTGGGTACGGGCTCGGGCGAGACTCCTTCGGTGGTTCTTAACTGTAGAAAGGCCCGGGAGCTGGGAGCCGAAATAGCGGCCATCACCGCCAGCATAGAGTCTTCGGTGGGTCGCCTAAGCGGTCTTGTCATCATTATACCGACAAAGACGCTGAAGGTCCCCGGGAGAGAGGGTATCTCTTCGATACAGCCAATGGGCAATCTTTTTGAGCAGTCGCTTCTCATCCTCACCGACATAGTAGTGATGAGACTCATGGAAAAGCTCGGCATGGATTCGAAAGAAATGTTCAAGAACCACGCCAACCTTGAATAAGGAGGTAGCGAAATTGAAATACAGAAAAGTGAAAAAGATAGAAGAGAAATTATCGACCCTCGGTTACGGTTGCTGGGGTATTTCCGGCCCATCTTTCTGGGATGGAACAACCGACGATGATTCGATCAAGACGATACGCAAAGCCGTGGGCGAGGGCATAAACTTCTTCGATGTGGCCCCGGTTTACGGATTCGGTCACGCCGAAGAGGTTCTTGGAAAGGCCATCAAGGGTATGAGGAACGATATCTTCATCGCGACCAAGTGTGGCCTCGTCTGGGATCAACAGAACAGGATAAGTAACTGCCTGAAGCCGGAAAGTATCAGGCGCGAGATAGAGGCCAGCCTGAGGAGACTCCAAACTGACCGCGTGGATCTTTACCAGCTTCACTGGCCCGATCCCCGGGTCGATATAGAAGAGACGATGGATGCGGTCAATGAACTTAAAAAGGCCGGTATGATAAGGTACATAGGCCTGTCGAACTTCTCCCTGTCCCTTGCAGAAAGGGCGATGAAAGTCTCGGATATCGCCAGTATGCAGGGACTGTACAACATGCTCGAAAGGAACCCCAAAAGTTACCACAACATACCTCTCGAATACGCGGTGGAAAAAGAGGTCCTTCCATTCGTAAAAGAAAACGGGATGGCCTTTTTACCTTATAGTCCGCTCTTTCAGGGACTCCTGACCGGGACTTTCGATCTGGAGCGGGAAAACTTCAGTTCGAGCGACGTGAGATCGGCCAACCCCAAATTGAGCGGCCCGGATTTCGAGAAGTATTATTCAGTAGTGAAGGAACTCAACGCAATTTCCGGGGAGATCGGTAAGCCTCTGAGTCAGATCGCCATCAACTGGCTGCTCTACCACAAAGAAGTTACCTCGATCATTGCCGGCGCGCAGAACATAGCCCAGCTCGAGCAGAACCTCGGGGCCGTTGAATGGGAGATCGACGACGGGCTTTACGGCAGGATCGAGACGCTGGTAAAGAACTCGGGAATTGATCTGTGAGGTGTCAAATGAAAGCCGCCTATGTGAAAGCTCCCTTCCAGTTTCAGATAAGAGAAGTCGAACTCCCCGAACCGGGGCCGAATGACGTTCTGCTTTCGATAAAGGCTTCCGGAATCTGCGGGACCGACCTCCATATAGCCCGAACTGAGGCCAGGGACTGGCAGCCCTTCGGCCACGAGATCGTCGGCTTGGTCGAAAAGATAGGTTCCAACGTCGGAAATGTTTCGCTTGGCGATAAAGTGGTGGTCGAGAGCGGTTCTTTTTGCGGTAAGTGCGCCGACTGCAGAAACGGTCGCGTAGATCTCTGCCACGACAGAACACCGAACGTTTTCAGCAGGGTCGAGAGCGATGGTTTCGCTATGGGTTTCGCCGAGAAGATAATAGTCGACAGTCAAAATGTCGTCCCCTTCGAGGGAGTTTCTTTCCAGGAGGCCTCTCTCGTAGAACCGATGGGAGTCGCTCTGGATTTGAGCTATACGGTTAAGCCCGAACTGAACGACGATGTGCTGGTCGTCGGTCTTGGACCGATCGGCCTGATGGCTACTCAGATCGCGAAGGCCATGGGTGCCAGACACGTCTTCGCAGCCAACCACTCTCGTTCCAAAATCAGGATCGATGTCGCCAGGCAGCTCGGAGTGGACGACGTGATAGAGGTGGATAAAACGCCCATAAGTTCGTACAAATTCCCCCGCGGCGGGGTGGACAAGGCACTTGTGACAGCCCCTCCGTACGTTATACCCGAAGTGCTGGGAGTCATGAACTATGGAGGTGTCGTTGGGTTCATCGGTATCGATTACGGCGAGGGCCGATTCATAACTTTCGACGCCAACGCCTTCCATTTCAACAAACTCCAGCTCAGAGCCTCGCACGCCGTGCCCGCCCTTTACTTCCCCGCCTGTCTAGATATGATCAAGAGTGGCGCGGTGAACGTGAAGCCCCTGATCACCGACACTTTCACACTCGAAGATATAGAGAGGATGATGAAGAGGGCCGAAAAGGAAAAGGACAGAGTAATCAAAGCAGTTATGATCGGCTGATATTAACAAAAAAAGTGGCTGCCTCCCGCAGTACCCGTCTTTTGAAAAGTATGGAAGACAGGTGCCCTGAGGGCAGCCACTTAACTTTGCAATCGGGTATCGCTCGCGATAGTTCAAGGGTCGATTTCCTGGGAATGAAGATGTCAAACAGTGCACCGGTGAGCAGTGTGGGGCATCTCACGAACCTGGCATAAGTGAGAGGATCGTATTCAAGGCAAGATATGGGGGCGCTCCCCAGCCCCACTTCGGGACCCTCGAGAGAAGCGGCGTAGTCGTGAAAGAGTTTTCCGTGCATTTCCAGGCACTTATCTCTGTTGCAGGAACCATCCTCTTCGTATTTAACTCTCATGACTCCCGTAACGAAGCTCTTCCAGGTTATGTGATAAAAATTTCCTCCCGTAACCGTCAGTGAAAGCCCGGAGATGCCTCCGTCGATAGCGGCCGTTATCACGGCGATGAACCCCCCGAAACTGTAACCCATAAGGTAATACGGGGGAGGACAGGTCGCTCTTAGATACTCCAGACAGGTCAGGGCATCCACCACGGCGTTCTCGAATCTGTCGCGCAGTACGTCGGTGCGGGGATCAAGAAACAACTGGCCCGACCTGTATCCGGCCGGTGTTCTCTCGAAATGGTAAGGCAGGATCATCATCACACCCGAAAGGCCGTATCTGCCGAAATTCTCGGGAAACCAGCGCAGGTACTCGAGATTCCTATCTCCCCTGCCATGAAGAAAGAGAACGGTTCCCTTCTCGCCTTCTCTGTTTATATAAAGAGGGATTTGAATGTTCTCACGAAAGTCGCACGGGAAGTTTGACCTAAGGACGACACGTTCGTTTCTTCCCGAACGGGCTTTCTCGACAATCGAAGGCTCTCTGGAATAACGTTTGGCGAAAATCTCTTTTTTGATTCTATATCACCTCAATTAATTATATAATAGTGCGATAAGCTAACCGTGCTTTGTTAGGAGGCCGATATGAACACTCTCGCGGTTGTAATTGCCATCGTCGTTCTTATTGTATCGCTGAGGCTTTTCAAAGACATTTCTCTGTCTCTGCTCTTTTCGGTTCTCGCCATAGGGTTGATACTCCTGATCCATCCGGGTAATTATCTCCAGGCCTTCACCACAGAGATAATTGATTGGAACTTCTGGAAGGTAATCATCACCGTCTTTTCTATTTACCTACTTGGCGAGACTATGGACAAGAGCGGGAATTCGACCAGGTTCGTGAGAGCCGTCGAAAAACTCTTTCCAGAACCCAGGGTTTCGATATCGTTGATGCCTGCAATCATCGGTTTACTCCCCATGCCCGGAGGCGCGATGTTCTCGGCGCCCATGGTGAGAGATCTCGCCAGGAGCGATTCCTCTATCACCGACGAAGATGCGATGGTTTTCAACTACTGGTTCAGACACGCCATGGAATTCTTCTGGCCGCTCTATCCCGCTCTGGTCATAGCGGCCGGTATATCGGCAACCAGTATAAACAAGCTGGTTATCTGGCTTCTTCCGGTGGGCCTTGTCGCGCTCGTGAGCGGCTACCTTCTGATGATAAGGAGACCCATAAGAATCAGGTACAGCAATTACGCTATCAAAGAGCTCCTGATAAGCGCCTGGCCTATTATCGCGGTTATCGTTCTGGTAATACTGAACCAGCCGGGCTGGCTGGCGGTTATGGGAACGGCCCTGATATATCTGTTGCTGAACAAGAACAAGAAAAAGGTTATAGTCGCTGCGCTCAAATACAAGACCTTTATACTTCTTTTAACGGTCTTTTTTTACAAGAATCTGGTCGATATTGCAGGGATACCGCAGGCGATGGGCAATGAATTGATAGCCTGGTCGATACCCCCCATCACTCTGGTGATTCTGTTGCCGTTTCTCATGGGTTTCATGACTGGCGTCACACAGGCCGGTGTCGGCTTGAGTCTCCCTCTCATACTCAGTATGGGTAACGGTTATGGTACACTCTCTACTGTTATACTGGCGTACACGTTCGCGGTCGTGGGGGTCCTGGTCTCTCCCGTCCATCTTTGCACCGTGCTCACTGTGGAATACTTCAAAACTGAATACACTAGAGTCATGAAGAGGATATCCGTGGTCACGCTCCTCTCAATTGCGGCAAGCATAGTGGTTTTCCTGCTACCCAAATCAACTTGACATTAACACATAGGGAGACCGCCACGGGGTATACTTCTACTTACTGATCTCGATTGGAGGTGAGAAGGAATTGAAAGATTACTCCGTTGTCCTTACCAATGTCACAAAGATATTCGACAACGAATTCACCGCTGTGGACAACGTTTCTTTGAAAATAGAACAGGGCGAGTTTTTTTCTCTTCTGGGACCCTCTGGTTGTGGCAAGACTACCATCCTCAGGATGATAGCCGGCTTCGAAGATCCAACTTCCGGCAACATAACTCTGAACGGTAAAAATATTATCGGTACACCTCCAAATGAAAGGGAAGGGAACACGGTTTTCCAAAACTACGCTCTCTTTCCCCATCTGAGCGTCTTCGAAAATATAGCTTTCAGTCTCAGGTTGAGAAAGGAGAAAGAGGGAGAGATCCGGCGGAAGGTCATGAACATGATCGATTTGACTAAGCTGAATGGCCACGTCGATAAGATGCCCTCGCAGCTTTCAGGAGGACAGAAGCAGAGGGTGGCGATCGCCAGAGCGCTTGTGGGAAAGCCCACCGTGCTTCTTCTGGACGAACCGCTGGCGGCGCTGGACGCCAAACTGAGACAGCATATGCTCGTCGAGCTCGACACGATCCACGACGAAGTGGGAATAACCTTCATCTATGTAACTCACGATCAAAGCGAGGCCATGTCGATATCCGATCACGTGGCGGTGATGAACGAAGGCGAAATTATTCAGTACGGAACGCCCTTCGAAGTCTATGAGAGTCCGGTCAATGCCTTCGTCGCCAATTTTATTGGAGAAACCAATTTCTTCACCGGAACCGTCGAAAAGGTAGAAGAGGAATACTTCATGCTCGACACAGGCCGGTTCGGAAAGATCTGGTTTTACAAAGATATGGAAGTCAAGATCGGTCAAGAGATACAGGTTTCGCTACGTCCGGAAAAAGTCAAAGTGACTAAAGAAAAGCCCATCGCCCCGCAAGGTGTCAAGATAAATATACTCGAAGGAATCGTAGATGAGACTATATATCTCGGAAGTCAGACCAAGTACACCGTAGCGGTGGGCGATCATTATCTACAGGCCTTCAAGCAACACGTGAGATATTTGCTGGACGAGGTGATAATTACCTGGAAGGACCGCGTGTACGTCTGGTGGTTCGCCGACGACAGTTACGTCCTGCGCGAACCTGGTGGTGTCCCCGTTGAAGAGTAAGAGAGATTTCACGGGTTTTCTGGTTTCGATGCCCGGGATACTCTGGCTGACCGTCTTTTTCCTGATCCCGTACATCATAATCATAATCTACAGCTTTCTGACATCGGGAATCTACGGCGGCGTGGAACTTCCGTTCACTCTCGAGGCCTACTCGAAGATGCTGATCAACGCCGGTTACTGGCAGATACTCTGGAGAACCGTCTGGATATCCATGATCGCTACGTTGATCTGCGTGGGGCTTGGTCTTCCGGCAGCTTATTTCATTGCCACGTCAAAACACAGAAATATGTTTCTCACTCTAGTCATCATACCCTTCTGGACGAATTTTCTGGTCAGAATCTTCGGCTGGATGGTCATACTGGGAAGGAATGGCGTGATCAACTCCTTTTTACAGCTACTTGGCCTGAAAGAGCCCTTGAATCTTATGTATACACCCGGGGCCGTGATACTGGTGATCGTGTACATGTACCTTCCGTACATGATACTTCCGCTTTACAGCGCGATAGAGAAATTCGATTTCAGACTCATAGAAGCGGCCATGGACCTGGGAGCTAAAAGAACCCAGGCCATCTGGAAAGTCCTCATACCTTCGATTAGAGGTGGAATAGGAGCTGGAGTCATACTGGTTTTCATACCGGCTCTCGGTTCGTACGCCATCCCCGATCTGGTGGGAGGCGCCGACGGGGCGATGCTTGGAAATCTAATCGCCAGGCAGTTGACGGTTGCCCGCAACTGGCCGTCGTCATCGGCGATATCGATGATCTTTCTTCTTATCTCGACGCTTGGACTACTGGTTTATCTCAGAATCAACAAAGTACAGAGCAAGAGAAGGGTCCAGGTGGGCGAAACCTATATGAAAGAGGAGGAAGACTGATGGAAACCAAAAAGGTCATAGGCAAGCGAAGATTTTCTATGACGATCACAACGACAGTTTTCGCTTTCCTCTATCTCCCGATCCTCGCCCTGGTCATTCTTTCCTTCAACAGTGCGAGACAGGGCGTAGCCTGGACGGGCTTCACCCTGAAGTGGTACGCGGAACTCTTCCGGCAATCGGATATTTGGGCGGCATTCTTAAACACGATCATAATCGCCGTCACCTCCTCGGTCGCGGCTACAGCGATCGGCACCTTCGCAGCATTGGCGCTCTACTGGTACCAGTCGCGTCTCAAGAGCTATCTCGGAATTCTCGTTTATACACCCCTGATAATTCCCGATATCTTGATGGGTGTATCCATGCTGGTTTTCTTTGTGGCAGTGGGGTTACCTCTAGGTCTGTTCACAATATTTCTGGCCCATGTGACGTTCTGTGTATCGTATGTCACCGTGACGGTAATGACGAGACTCGAAGACTTCGACTACTCTGTGGTCGAGGCTGCGAGGGATCTGGGAGCTCGCAGCCGCCAGGTCTTTACAAAAGTGGTTGCACCGATAATTATGCCTGGAATCATGGCCGGTTTCCTTCTATCGCTGACGCTCTCCATAGATGATTTTGTCATAACCTTTTTCGTGGCCGGCCCCGGTTCGACCACGCTGCCGTTGAGGATATTTTCGATGATTAAATTCGGAGTCTCTCCGGTGATAAACGCTCTTTCGACCCTGCTCCTGATAGGAACGCTTTTCGTCTCCTTTTTCGGGAGCAAGTTCAGAAAACTAATCTTTTAGGAGGTGGGAACGTAGATGAAAAGAGCTGCGATCTTTCTTTTCCTGGTTTTACTGGCCGTACTTTCTCTGGGTAAGGGCAATCTGATCCTTTACGGCTGGTCGGATTACATTCCCGAAGAGGTAATAGAGAATTTCTCGAAGGAATACGATGTAAGAGTGACATACGACACTTACGATTCCAACGAAACGATGTTCGCCAAACTCAAAGCCGGGGCGAGGGGTTACGACCTGGCCATGCCTTCTGCCGACTATACAAGTATCATGATCAAAGAGAATATGCTGTTGAAGATCGATAGATCGAAAATCGACAACCTGATCAACATCGATCCCGACATAATCGAACAGATGTACTACGATCCGAACAACGAATACAGCATACCTTACATGGTCGGCACGACCGGAATAGCCGTGAACACCCTCTATCTTCAGGACTACCCGAAATCCTGGGAGATCTTCCAGATGCCTGAATTGAGAGGCAAGATGACTCTTCTGGACGATATGAGAGAGGTCTTCGGAGCCGCTTTGAAATACCTTGGGTATTCCGTTAACACGACCGACGAGACGCAATTAAAAGAAGCGAAGAATCTCATTTTGGAATGGAAGAAGAATATAGCCAAGTTCGACAACGAACTCTTCGCTAAAGGTGTGATTTCCGGAGAATTCTGGGTGGTTCACGGATACGGCGAAAACATATTCTACGAGGCTACCGAAGAAGAACTCGAAAATATCGATTTTTTTATCCCTCGAGAGGGTAGCACCATGTGGATAGACAGCTTTGTAATCCTCAAAGGGGCAAGGAACATAGATAACGCTCATCTCTTCATAAACTACATACTCAGGCCGGAAGTGTCGGCTAAGATCTCAGATTACTTGCTTCTTCCCTCTCCAAACGTACCGGCAAGAGAACTGATGGAAGAGGAACCGGTTTACACGGCCCAGGAAATGGAAAACACCGAGTTGATCAAGGATCTCGGAAGAGATTTGAGACTGTACAATGATCTCTGGAACGAGATAAGGTTCGGTCTTTGATCTCGGACAGTCTGACAAAATCGAATAAAAAGATAAGACCGGGAGCTTCTCCCGGTCTTCGTAACTCAGGGGTAATCGTGCTGCTGACAATCGCTTTGCATTTCAAAGGGGTTGTGCCTGTGGTTTCTCTGGTCTCTGATTATGAGACTTGACCCCCCAAAAAAAGGTTCATTGTTCAATTGTTTCTTCGACGGCTTTTAAGTCCTCCGGGGTATTCACTCCGAGAAACTCCTTTTCGTCTTTTGTCACAAAGCCGCATATATTCCTGTTGTCAGCGATTGCCAGCGATACTATGTCGGCTATGTAAATTTCTCCTGTACTTTCGTTCGGAGATAACTTTTCTATATACGCCTCCACCACGGACTTCTTCAGAACTATCGGACCGATGTAGAACTCCCAGGGCGGATCGAAATCGGGAACCTTCTTCTCCTGGAAAGCTATCACTCTGCCACTCCCGTCTCTTTCGACCAGAGCATAGGGGTATTTCTTCTCCGCAATTCCGGAAAGGAAAGTGATATCGCAGTTTCTCTCAGTGTGCAGCGAGACCAAGGATTTCAAAGAATCTCTCGAGATAAGCACCAGGTCGGCATACATAACCAGGATGTCCTCACTATCCTCTATCAATTTCAGAGTCCGGGCAAGCGCATCGGCCGTTCCCTTCGGAATGCTCTGGTAAGCGAAAGTAACGGGAACTTTCAGCCAGGAAAGGAAATCTCCTTCGAAATCGGGATTAATAACTACTACTGCCTTGCGGTTTTCCGTGGCATAGAAAGCCTTCTCAATAACGTGTTCGATCATAGTTTTGCCCTTGATCTTCACTAGCGGTTTCGGCACGGAGGATCTCAGGCGTTTTCCCTGTCCGGCGGCAAGAACAACCGTTATCAATTGAAACACCTCTTTCTGCACATCCTTATCCAGAATGATAACACGTTCGAAAGACAGAAAAGGTGAAATTGACTCGTACTTCTTTGGTTAAGGACCACGAGATGAGGAGGGAAGAGAGAGAGAAGAGAGAGAAGAGAGAGAAAAGAGAGGGAAAGAGGGCGAGACGCCTTCTCGTGAGCGAAGCGAACTCTCGACGCTCTTTCTCGTGTTTTTCACTCTCACCCACAACCTCTCCTAGAAAGCTGTCTGGTCGCCGTAAGCAACTGATGATCTCGAAGCGATATGGGCAAGGAACCCCTGAGTTGCCAGCGATGAGTTGAACCGTTTCCCGGTAGTAATAAATTTGATTTCTTCCAAATCTCCGGCAAAAATATATCAAGTGTTAAAATCTGTATAGGTTCACACGGCTTCTTAATGAGGGGATTATCTTGAGGTCGAGACTAACGCCGTTTTTGATAGCCGTTGGCAGCACCCTATTCATGCTGGTTGTAATACTGATGATGGTGGAGAACAGGGCGATCAAAACGGAGAAACAGCTCGCCAGCTCTACCAAGCTCTTCGTCGAGGAAACCATTAAGACCGTTCTTGTCGGTTACTTTCACCGCGATTGCATGTTGAAATCAATCAAAGACGGAGACATCGAATCGGCCAATTATCACCTCGGAAACCTCGTGGAAGGCAACGATTCCCTGTCAGGAGTTAGGGTTGTAAAGAACGGAACGACTTTCATCGAACTGGGTGAGACAATAGCTTACACCGACAGCGTGGTTGTGCAGGGTGAGAGGCCTTACATGATCTTCTACGACAAGGGTTCCGTAATGGCTGCGACTGCGATTAGCGATAGCCACGGAGCACAAAACCTGGACGGCTCATACGCACTCATCGGAATAAAACTGTCCGGTATCGTCGATCTTCTAACCGATGAGAAGTACGCCCTGTCAGATGAGGCCGATACGAAGATATACGGAAGTCTCGGAATAAAGGTCGCGAGAGGTCTGAATTTAGGAAATGCTTTTTCTCTTGTCTTTGCGTTTGTAATCAGCTATCTATTTATGATTTTTATCCAGGCAAAGACAGAAAGAAGTGTCGCGATTGCAAAGAACAGAGAACAGACCTTCCTTCTCAACAGCATACCGTCGATGATATGGTGTCTGAAGGACAGCAGGACCTTCGGAATGGTGAATCGTCAGTTTGCACACTTTTTCGGCAAGCGATCTGAAGAGATAGAGAACCATGTTATCGAAGAGATCCTGCCGGCAAGTGAAGTCGAAAGTTGCATCGAGAGCAACGAAGAAGTTATGAGAAGCAAGACCCCTGTCTCCTTCAAGCAGAGCTCAACGAACCACGCCGGTGAGAAGAGAACCATAGCCATCACCAAGATTCCCGGAATCAGCGAGAGCGGAGAAGTGGACTCTATAGTCTGCACTGCCGAAGATGTGACCGACAAGGAAGCTGCCGAAAGTAGGCTCAGATTGATTCAGTTCGCTCTGGACAACGTCAACGAAGAAGCCTTCTGGATCTCCAAAGAGGGCGATATACTCTACGTTAATATAGCAGCGTGCAAGGCCCTGGGATATGACTACGAGGAACTCGTAAACATGAAAGTCTGCGATGTCGATCCGACCGAAGAGGCAAAGCACAGGGACATGAACTGGGAACAGGTCAAAAAGAGCGGTCAGGATATGATAGAGACTTACCATAGACGGAAAGACGGCACTGTCTTTCCCGTAGAAGTGAACAGAAATCATCTGATTTACGAAGGCCAGGAGTACGAATTCAGCTTCGCCAGAGACATATCTGAACGGCGAAGTGCACAGAGCAGACTGGAAAGAGAAAAGCGGAGGATCGAAAGGCTCCACGAAACGGCTCTGGCCATGGAGAGATGCAGAGAAAAGAGGGAGGTCTTCGAACTTATAATTCAGGCAGCCAGAAGCATCCTAGATTTCGATATTTGCTTCGTTTCGATCGCCGAGAACGATCACTTCTCCATCAAGATCTCGTCCAACCTCAGTCCCGAAGACCCAACGACCATGCCGCTGAACGTGGGGATAGTTGGAAAGACTTACAGAGAGAAAAAGAGCTTTGTTCTTGGCGATATACAGGAATCGGAACATGCCTACAAGACCAACAATAAGTACCACGGGGGATTGAGCGTTCCGGTGGGAAACATTGGCGTTTTTCAGGCCATGTCCATGGAGAAAAATGCGTTCGCCGACGAAGATGTCAAGCTGGCCGAGTTGCTTATATCGCACGCAAACGAAGCGATAAAGAGAATAGAGACCGAACAAGAGATGGCTTTCATGTCCCTTCACGACAGGCTAACCGGTCTTTACAACAGGGTCTATTTCGAGGAGGAGATTCAGAGGCTCAACTATTCGAGACTCTACCCGATCTCGATAGTCTCGGCCGATATAGATGGGCTCAAGTTGATAAACGACACGATGGGCCACTCCGCCGGCGACGATTTGTTGAGGTCTTTCGCCGAAATTCTGAAAGCCAACATGAGGAGTTCCGACGTCGTTTCGCGGTTTGGAGGGGACGAGTTCGCCGCCATTCTGGTATCTACCGACCGGCCAACGGCCGAAAGAGTTTTAGAAAGGATAAGAAAGGCCGTTGCCAGGCACAACGAAAGCCGGAGCGGACCGTTTCTCAGCTTCTCGATGGGCGTCGCCACGAGCGATAACGGTGAGAGCTCTCTGCTGGATTGCCTGAAATTGGCCGACGATCTTATGTATCGCGACAAACTGAGCAGGAGCAACAGTGTGAGAAGCCAGATGGTGAATACTTTGCTGCTAACTCTGGCGGAGAAGGATCATATATCCGGTGGTCATGCTAGCAGGTTGCAGGAACTGGCTCTCAAACTGGGTAGAAGGATGGGGATCAACTCCAGCCAGCTGGTGGATCTCTCGCTGTTTGCCCAGGTGCACGATCTTGGAAAGGTTGGCATCCCCGACAGAATACTTTTCAAACCGGGAAAACTGACGCAAGAGGAATGGGAAGTGATGAAGCTCCATCCCGAAAAGGGTTACAGGATAGCCATATCCTCCCAGGACCTCTCGACAGTCGCAGATCTCATACTCAGACACCACGAAAGATGGGATGGGAAAGGGTATCCGCTCGGTCTGGAAAAAACTGAGATCCCCATCGAATGCAGGATTCTTTCGATTCTGGACGCCTACGACGCCATGACCAACGATAGACCTTACAGCAAGACAAGGAGCCATTCGGAGGCTCTCAAAGAAATCGAGAGATGTGCAGGAACCCAGTTCGATCCACAGATCGTCGAGGAGTTCATCAAAATGCTGAATGGCGGTACCCAACACCTTCAAGGTCCCGTCCCGTCAGAGAACTCCTGAATCGGTGAAACAACCGCCCGGCCTCCGGCAAACGGTTCTCGACTATCTTCTCACATCGTTGAATATATTGCCGTCTCTTATTTCAACTACCCTGTCGGTCTCTTCGGCGATCCTTCTATCGTGCGTGATCACTATGAAAGTCGTTCCGTATTTAGCGTTCAGATCGCGCATCAGTCTGAACACCTTGGCCGACGTATCGGAATCCAGGTTTCCCGTGGGCTCGTCGGCAAGTATCACTTTTGGATTGTTGATCAACGCCCTCGCAATGGCCGTTCTCTGCTGCTGACCGCCCGACATGTTGGGGGCGAGGTTATCTTTCACCTTGCTTATTTCGACTACTTCCATGAGTTCTTTAGCCCTTTCGATTACTTCTCTCGAAGATCGGAGCGACTTTATTTTGTATGGCATCAATATGTTTTCGAAGGCAGTGAACTCCGGTAGCAGGTAGTGAAACTGGAATATGAACCCTACCGTCTCGTTCCTGACGGCCGCCAGATCGTTCTTGCTCATGGTGTCGGTCCTTTTACCGTTTATGGTTATCTCGCCGCTGGTTGGAAGATCGAGAGTACCCATGATGTTCATGAGGGTGGATTTCCCGCTGCCGGACTGGCCGATGATAGAATTGAAGGAGCCTTCTTCGAAACTCAGGTTGATCCCGTGAAGAACTTCGGTCTTGATTACAGTTCCGTACACCTTTCTAACTTCTTTCAATTCGATTATATTAGCCATTCCTTATCACCTCGACGGGGCTGAGTTTCGACGATCTTCTGGCCGGGATGAGCGCGGCTATGGTTGAGGCGCCGATGGCTATGAAGGCCGATAACATGATAAATCCGTAGTTCACGTAGATACCGACGACCGGCTCGCCGTCGGGACCGACCGCGAAGGTGCTGAACATCAGTATAAGCAGGAAGCCAAAGGCTATACCGACGACCGCGCCGATTATCCCGAGAGACAATCCCTGGAAGAGGAAGACCTGGCTGGAAACTGAATCCTTCAAACCCATAGCCTTCAGAATACCTATCTGTCTGGATTTCTGGACAACGGTTATCGCGAGAACGCTCGCTATTCCAAGCGAAACGGCGATTATCACAAAGACCTGTATCATTATGCTCGATATGCTCTGCCCGTTGAGGCCGGTCAGTAGATCCGCGTTCTGCGCCTTCCAGTTGGTGACGTCCAGTTTCGCGTCAGCCAGTGCCGATGCTATAGCAGTGGCGTCTTCGTCGGCCTTGAAAACTTCCTCAACCTGCATCTCGATCGAAGTTACGGAATCGCCAAGCTTGCCGACACCCTGGGATGTCGAGATTGACGAAATCAGCCACGACTTGTTCAGACTCGCCACTTTCAGATCGAAGACTCCCGCTATCCTTAGAGTTTCGATGGACCTGTCGGGGGTTATTATGGTTATCTGACCGCCCTTTTGAAGACCGAGCTCATCTTTCAGATCTTTACCGACCAGAACCTCGCCGGCCGTCTTAGGGAGCTCCCCTTCGATAATTTTTGCATCGATACCGTATATCGAATTTGCCTGCGGAAACTGAAGCCCTCTGAGGAGGACGGAAATCGTGCGATCGCCACTGCTTATAAAGACCGGAACGTCTGCGCTGGCTGAGAGCGCCGTCAGGGGTGTTGGCAGCTGTATAGACTCCACCTCTTCCAGTATCTTTTGCCAGTTATCTATCTTCCTGTCCGAAGTATTCGACGTTATGGTAACCTGCGACGAGTTACCTATGGTTGTATTTACCAGATCCTTCTGGAGACCCTGGATCAGCGACCCTATGAAGACCTGGACCGAGACCCCTATGGCGATTCCGAGTATTATAAGCAAGGTCTGCGCCTTGCTGGAGGAAATAAACCTGAAGGCTATCGACAGGGCCAGTTTCATTTGAGATCACGCTCCCCCATCTTCAGAATCTCGACCGGATCGGTGAGATAAATGTCGGCGCCGATCTCTTTCCAGTATTCGGGGTTGTTCTTGAAGGCATTCCCCCCCACAATTATCCTGGATTGGGGCGTCCACTGCTTGATTTGCGAAATGACACACCGGCCGCTTATCAGGTTGTAGTAGTTGGATATGCTAACGGCCACGTACAGCGGCCTTAAAACCTTCATGGCCTCGAGAAAGGAATCCTGCGGTGTGTTCGCGCCGGCGAACGTGACGTCGTAACCGGCCAACGCGAAGATATCGGCGACCATTCTTGCTCCAATTTCGTGGTACTCCTCCACCGGACAGACGACGGCAACTTTAGGACTTCTCCCATCACTGGACCTTTCCCTTCTCTTGCGCGCGATATAGGGGTAGCAACACTCCATTACCGTTCTGACGATGGAACTTCTCACATGTTCGTTCCATATGCAGAGCCTGTCAACCTCGTAATCACAGTCCCATTCGTTCAGGGCAGGGGTCAATATATGAAGATAAAGCCCGGGAATGTCCGTTTTTTCTTCATCGATGGCTTTGATACAGATCTCGACCGCTCTGTCTTTGTTTTGTTCGTCCAGAGCCTTTTTGAATTCTTCATAGAGCGCTTTCAAACGAGCGCACCTCCCTCTAATCCGTCGAGCATTTTCATATCCTCCGGAGTCAGAACGATGTTCTTCGAATCGATGTTCGATTTCAGATGATCGGTTTTTTCCGCTTTCGGTATCACTATTACTCCTTCCTTTCCTAGAAGCCAGGCCAGCATTATCTGCTGAGGAGAGGCGTAGTATTTCTCCGCCAATCTCTCAAGTGCCTGCCCGGTGAATTCGCTCACAAGATTTCTCTTCAGGGGAGAATAAGCTGTGAGGGTTATGCCTTCACTCTGACAGAATGGTAGCAGCTCATACATCGCCTGACGATCCTCGATGTTGAAAAGAACCTGGTTGTTGACGATAGGTTCCGTCGAGACGGCGATCGCTTTCTTGAGGAGGTTTGTATCGAAGTTCGAAACGCCGATGAACCTGGTTCTTCCGGCCCTGACCTCGTCTGCCATCGCCTTCATGGTCTCGCCCAGAGGCACGTCGGGATTGGGCCAGTGAACCAGATACATATCGACATAGTCGGTGCGTAACCTTTTGAGCGTACCATCCAGCGCTTTGTGCAGATCTTTCTCTCTCAGGTGCGTCGGCCAGACCTTGGAGACCAGAAAGAGCTCCCGCCTGTCGAAGAGGTTTATGGCTTCCCCTATCAACTCCTCGGTATGGCCTCCGGCGTAATATTCCGCGGTGTCTATGTGATTGTAACCCATCTCTATCGCACGTGCGATGGTATCTACGTACTCCCCGTCCCTGGAGGAGTCCGGACTCTCCCTGCCTCCGATCGCCCATGTTCCCAGACCTATCGCGGCTATTTTCACACCGCTATTTTTGAGTTGCCTGTATATCATATTTTCACCCCTTTAATCGATTTTACATTATGCTAACGAAGCCCGCAATAATGGCAAAGAGCCATTCGAAATATTCAATTTGTAACGTTGAATGCCTGTCGTTGGATTCTTTTTACGGAAGACCGACAAAGAATGGTAAAATATTACGGAGAAGCGATCTGTCATGGTCGTTTGATCGGAGGTTTTGCCGCCAATGAAAGTAGCCGAACTGATAAAAAACCTGTGGATGATCGTTCGCTCTGTCATCCCTCTTGCGGGCTTTCTAATAATCTTCCAGGCCGTGGTCTTCAGAAAGCCACTCGGAGACCTTAAGAGTCTGTTTCTGGGTATTGTGCTGAGCGTATTCGGTCTTTTTCTGTTTCTCAAAGGAGCCTCTATCTCCCTCATACCTCTGGGCAGCTCTTTCGGCAGGAGCATCGTGGCTCTGGACAACGTTCTTCTGATAATAGTCATAGCCTTTATGCTGGGCTTTCTGGCAACCCTGGTCGAACCGGCCCTGACTTCGACCTCGCTGGAAATCGAGGAAGTCTCTACCGGGACTATACCCTCGGCCTCGATCACCTACTCCGCGGCGGTGGGCTTCGGGCTCGGCATGGCTCTGGGGGTTTTCAAGATCGTGAGCGGCACTTCTATCAAGACGATAATGGTTCCTTTTCTGGTAGCGATGACAGTGCTTGTGATACTTTCCAGCAAAGAGATGGTGGGCATAGCCTTCGACGTCGCGGCCGCCACGACCGGACCGGTGAACATACCGATAACCGTGGCGATCTCGATAGGCCTTTCTTCGGTCATTCAGGGCAGCGACCCTCTGCTCAACGGATTCGGGCTGGTCGGGTTTGCATTCATGGGCGCGGCCATGTCGATTCTCTTTCTGGGCACCGTGATGAGGTTCTTCTGAGGAGGGATACTGTGAGTGATGTCTGCGCGATAATCGTGATTATCGAAAGAGGAAGGGCCGAGGAGATAGTAAAGGCCGCACGGGCCGCCGGAGCCAGAGGGGCAACCGTGAGCTTCGGAAGGGGCACGAGCGACAACGAAATCAGGAAGTTCCTGCACATAAACGTGGAGTCTTCGAAGGAGATCATACTCATACTCACAAAGAAGAGTGATCTGGATGGTATATTCCAGGCCGTTGTCGATTCGGGAAAGCTGGAAGAGGACGGAAAGGGAATAGCTTTCGTGCTGGATGTCCCGAAAATGGTAGGCAGATTGTGAAAGCGATACGGACAAATTGCCGTGTCTCCTATCGTTCCTGACTCTTTCTTTTCGAACCCATTTTGATCAGCTCGATCTCCTTTTTGCCAAGCTTTTTTATCTCTCCGGGTCTGGGCACCAGCGATATGTCGAGACCGCCGATCGAAACCCTTACGAGGCTAACAACGCTCTTTCCCAGGGCTTTGAACATCTCCCTTATCTCTCGTTTGTGACCTTCGTGAAGTATCAACCTCAGAGTTGTGGTCTCTCTGTCGCTTCTGACTAACCTGATTCTTGCGGGCGAAGTGGTAAAACCATCCTCCAGAGTTATCCCGTCTCTGACGGTCTGCAATTGAGCGTCATCGAGTTTTCCGCGTATTTTGACAAGGTAGGTCTTTTCGATCTCCGAGGCGGGATGCGAAACGAGATGGGCCAGGTCTCCGTCGTTGGTCAGAATTAGCAGTCCGGAAGTTCCCTGGTCGAGCCTCCCGACGTGGAAGACGCGCTCTTCTATCTTCCCGGCTATAAGGTCCGAGAGCGTCTTCCGGCCGCGATCGTCAGTCATGGCGCTGAGATATCCGGCCGGTTTGTTGATCAAATAGACAACCGTGGCCTGTTTTTTGAATTCCAGGGACTTGCCGTCGAATTCGATCGACGAGCTTTGCGGATCGAGCTCCCGTCTGGGGTACCTCTCGACTTCCCCGTCAATCCTGACTCTCCCGTCCAGTATCGCCTGTGTCGATTTTCTCCTGGACAGACCCGTCAGCCGGGACAGTATCTCCTGCAGTCTCAATTTCCTCTCCTCCGCCCAGGGAAAGGCCCTGGACAATCTCCGAAAGATCTTCCAGCTGGAAGAGATCGTAGAATTTCTTCGTTATTCTGTAAAGATACGGGCGGCCCGGCAGCTTGGATTTCCTCTTGCCGATCAACCCCATCTTAGATAACTCTAGGAGCTGGTTCTGTGTAGAACGGCCCCTGATTAGTTCCACGTCGTTCTTAGTGAGGGGCCCCTTTATCGCGACGATCGCGAGGGCCTCCATCTGGGTGTCGGTTATACTGACTATCGGTCTGGTGGATATCTGGCTCACGTAGTTTTGCAGCTCGGGTTTGGTGTAGAACCTCAACTTGCCGTTGATGGATTTTATCATCACTCCGTGTTCGGAAGTGGCGTAATCGCTCTCGATTTCGTCCAGAAGGAGTGTTACCTGGTTTAGCTTCATCCCCACGATCGAGGCGATCTTCCTGGGCTCTATACCGTTCCTGGCCGAGAATATGAGAGCCTCTATCACGGCTTTTCTGGAGAGTTCATCGTTCATGTGAACGCCTCCTGATTACCAGAGGTTCCAGGCTCTCGAGTATGTATCTGTTGAGTTTTAGAAGCTCAAGGATGGCGAGAAAGGAAACTATTATTTCCGACCTGCTTTCGAGCTCCCTCAGGAATTCGTACAGCTCTATCCTGTCGTAAAGCCCTTCTATCTGCTGCATCCTGTCTTCAAGCCTCACGCTTTCGGCGACTATCGTGTACACTCTGTCTCTCAAAGCAGTTTCTTTCAGTATCGATTTGAAAGCGATCATGAGTTTGTCGGGCAGCTCGTCGCCCCTATCGGCTTCAACGGCGGGCTTCGCCATGGCTCTCTCGTAGCTGTAGGAATCGTAAAGCTTTATTCTGAAACGTTTGGAAAGTTCCTTCACGGTCTGGTACTCTTCGACTCTCCTGAAGAGTTCCTTCTGCTGATTCTCGAAGACCTCCGCCTCCTTGTCGCTCAACCTGGGGAGCAGGGCTTTGGACTTCATCTCCATCAAAGTGGAGGCCATCACCAGGAAGTCGGAAGCAATATCCATATCCAGAGATTTCATCTTGTTTATGTGGGCTATGAACTCATCGGCTATGAAGGTTATCGGTATCGAGCGAATATCGACCCGGTGTTTTTTGGCTAGATATAGTAGCAGGTCGAGCGGTCCTTCAAATTCCGGTAAATTGAAGACCAGCTGCAGCTGCTCCACTTCTACCACCCCAGCTTCGTCGCTTGCAACACTTTGCGCATAGTTTCCTGCGCAATGGCGCGGGCCCTTGAGTTGCCTTCCTCTATTATTCTATCGACCACCTGTGGGTTGTCCTTCAGATAGGCCAGTTTCTCCCAGACCGGCGAGAGGCTGGTCACCAGGTTCTTCTGCAATAGCTTCTTGCAGTCAAGGCAGCCGATTCCGGCGGTTTTACAACCATTCACCACCCAGTCCTTCTCGCTCTGTGAGGTGGTGAAGGCTTTATGGTAATCCCAGACCGGACATTTTTCTGGATCGCCGGGGTCGGTCCTGCGTTTTCTGGCCGGATCGGTCATCATGGGGGCCAGCATTTTCCACAGTTCCTTCTCGTCGGTATCTATGAGTATGAAGTTGTTGTAGCTTTTGGACATCTTTCGACCGTCGGTACCGGGCAGTTTGGGAACCTTCGCCAGGATCGGCTCCGGTTCGGGGAAGACCTCGCCGAACTGATTGTTGAATTTACGCGCCACTTCCCTCGTCAATTCAACGTGATAAATCTGATCCTCTCCCACGGGAACGCCATTGGCGAGATACATGAGTATATCGGCAGCCTGCAAGACCGGGTAGAGGAGGAAGCCCCCGCTCGAAAGATCCCTGTCCAAAATCTGCTCTTTTTGATCCTTGTAGGTGGGAACCCTCTCGAGTCTCGATACGGGAATGAGCATTGAGAAGTAAACAAAGAGCTCGGCGTGCTCCTTTATCGCCGACTGTATGAAGAGAACGGACTTCTCTGGGTCGAGCCCCACGGCTACATAAGTCCTGATTATATCCAGTGTCCACTCCTTGAAATTTTCCGCGACGTCTATATGAGAAGTCAATCCGTGCCAGTTGGCAACGAAGTAGAAACAATCGTTCCCGCTGTCCTGAAGCTCCTTCCACTTTTCAAGCGTTACAAAATGGCCCAGATGAAGTCTGCCGGTAGAGCGCATGCCACTGAGAATCCGCACTGAAATCCCTCCAAACCCGAAACTCTGACTCTATACGATGTCCGGTCAAGCCGGTACGGTAAAGTTCTTACAATGTATTTTAGCACAGAATGATGTTATCATATTTGAGGGTTTACTATAAAAAAACAGGTATCGGGAGGTAATATATGAAATTCAACACCCTTCTAATCATTCTCGTCGTGGTCATGGTCGGTATGACCGCCGTGAATATGTTTATGGCCTTCAACAACAGGCTGGATATCGAAACGCTTTCCTCTTCGAGCAACTATACATACGATTATGAAGGTCGCGCTACACTGGATATAGAGACTGAGATCCTCTTCAACAAACCTAATCAGATGACACAGTTTCTCGAGCAGTACGAAAAGCCTAAAGAGCAGCAACAGGCTGATTTCCAGGAGTCCATCACCAAGTTCGCCGAGAGTTTCAAGAGGATCATGACGGTGGAAGACTTCCAGTCAACTGCAACGGTGCTGGGTTCCAACCGGGTAAAAGTGGTCGAGCACGCCGTAATAGCGGGCTTTTCTGCAGTTGAGGAAGGCATTGTAAATACGGACATGGGCGATATGGAGTTCGATCTCACGGGTGTAGAGTCGTCGCTGACTTTGACAATTCCGGTCGGTGCTAAGGTTGTTAGCGTAGAGCCGGAACCGAGCAGCACAATAGGAGGAAACATCTTCATATGGAGCAACACCGGAAAAACGCCCTTCCCGAAGGTCAGGTTCGGCCAGTGAGAAATACGACGGATGAAGCGGCCTTTTTCCTGAAGCTACTCAGGAATTCGCACAAGACTGTCGTCCTGACCGGCGCCGGTGTCTCTGTGGCCAGCGGTATCCCCGATTTCAGGAGTCCGGATGGGCTTTACAGCAAAGTCTCTCCGGAGGTTTTCGAGCTGGATTTCTTTCTAGATAACCCTGCCGAATACTACAAAATCGCGCAAGAGAGAATACACACGATGGCAGACAGAAAACCCAATCCCACTCATTTTCTGCTTTCCAGGCTCCAGCGCGAAGGCATGATAGGAGAGATAATAACTCAGAACATAGATGGCCTGCAGCAACGCGCCGGCGCTAAAGATGTTATAGAGCTTCATGGAAGCGTCTCTTCTTTCTCTTGCATGAAATGCCACAGGAGTTATTCCAAAGACGAGCTGGAAAAGTTGTTTGAGGAGAGCGAAGTTCCCTGGTGTAACTGTTCGGGACTGATAAAGCCCGACATCGTTTTTTTCGGCGAGACACTCCCAATCGAGGCCATTAACAGGGCCGAGCGTGCTGCGATCGATTCGGAGCTTTTCGTGGCGATGGGTTCTTCGCTGGTTGTCTATCCAGCGGCGCAGTTTCCCGTGATAGCCAAGTCCTCCGGCGCAATTCTGGCGATAGTTAACAGGGATTCAACAGGCCTGGACTATATGGCCGATAACATATTCAATGTCACTCTCGAGGAGTTCTCCGGCGAGATTCTCGCCCTTCTGGATGGAGGAACATGAATCTGTAAGACCCGTAAAAATCCTTTTCGAAAGAGTATTCGTAGTTTTTCAGCGGAGCCACCAGCTCGGACAATCCCTTCACGCTGTACTCAGCGATCTCCAGATAGACCCGCTTCCCTTCAGGGAGATGTTTGAAAAACTCACGGTAAAAATCAAGCCCGTCGCTGCCACCGTCGAGCGCCAGGAGGGGTTCGTATCCCGCCACTTTCCTGTCGAGCGATTTCAGCATGGAAGTCTTTATATAGGGCGGATTGGACACTATTACCTCTATCTCTTCCAGGAAGTCTTCCAGGGCGGCCAGATTGTCCCCGTGGTAGAAGCGTATATTGCTCAGACCGTTTTTGGCGGCGTTTTCCATGGCAACTTCCAGCGCAGCCAGAGACAGATCGCTGGCAAAAACGCGAGAGTGAGAAAGATGGCTGGCCAGCGCGCAGGCTATGGCGCCGCTTCCGGTGGCCACATCGGCGAAGACGGTCGAATCTCTCTCTCTGTCGATAACCATCTGCACCAGCTCCTCGGTCTCCGGTCTGGGTATGAGGACCGAATTATTCAACTTCAACCAGACACCGAGAAAATTCCGCCGGCCAACAACATAGTCCAGAGGCTCCCCTTCGATTAACCTTTCTATCGCGCCTTTCATAGAAAGGCACAATCGGTGGGGTACCTCCACCGTTCCGAGGATAATTTCGCTGTCGCTTAAATAGAGGAGTTCTTTGAAGAGGAGACGAACAACAGAGCGGGAACAGTCGATCCCCGCTCTGTCGAGTCTCTCTATGCAGTTTTTTAGAAGTTCTTTCGCTTTCAAAGCCCCAGAATCTTCCTCACATCATCGCTAGCCATCTCGGGAGTCCAGGGTGGGTCGAAAGTTAGTTCCATCTTCACGTCATTTATTCCTTCGATCTCACTGACCTTTCTCCTGGCGTCTTCAAGCATCAAGCCTGCCAGAGGGCACATGGGTGTGGTCATTGTCATCTTCACCTTCACGTTGCTGTCTTCTACTTCCACTCCGTATATGAGGCCGAGCGAGACGATATCGAAACCTATCTCCAGGTCGTAAACCTGACTCAGGGCCTCCATCACTTTCTCTTTAGTTATTTTCAAGACTGTTCTCCTTCGCTGTTATCGTAATATCTCGTAATTGTTGAATTCTGCTTGAACGGTTCGAATTCTTTTTCTCTCCAGCTCTTCCAGAGAAGGTCCCTCTTCTCGTTGATAAGGGTTTCTTCTATCTCACTGCGCATTTCATCCACACTTTTGGTGCCGGCCGGTGTATAGGAAACCAGGTAGATAACCGCGTATCTGTTGTCCATCGTCACAACCGAAGGAAGTAACTCACCCTTGGTGGCTTTGAATAGCGATCTCACAAGCTCGGGGTTGACGCTTTCGATCTCCTGCCTTGTATAACTCTTACTCTGAACGTCGGGGAAGGTGTCCAGTACCGCGGCCGGATTAGAATCCCTGGAAGCTACTTTCCAGACGGAATAAGCTTCCGAGAAGGAATCGAACAGGAGGAGTTTAATGGTAACTTTCTCTTCCTCCACCGCGTATCTGGAGGAATTGGCCTGGTAGTACTGAATGACTTCATCCTCGCTCAATGTCGCGTTTTCCGTAACGGCTAGATAAAGGGTGTTCAGGACTTCTCTGTAGGCCAGATCTCTGACGACCTTCGACTCGTAGGACGCAAGACCGTCTATGTAGCCCTTGAGTATATAGAAAAGATCAGCGTCGGATTTTGCTATATTCAGCTCTGTGAGCGTATCCATGATGGATTTGTTGACCGTTTCCCTTATTGCCTTAATATCTATCTCGATTCCAACCGACTGAGCGTATTGCATCACCAGCGTCTCTTCGATCAGAGTCTCGAGAGATCTCTTCTCGTATTCTGCCAGCAAATTCTGACCGGCCTGAGTGTTGAGAAGTAGATCGGAAAAGACCGGATCGACTTCTTCTATACGCTTCGAGATCTCCGTATAACTCGGCAGAACCTTTGAAAGAAAGGTATCCATATAAATGATTTCACCGTTCACCGTGGCCGCCACGGTATCGTCTGAAGCATTCTCGGTCTGAGCAATAACGGGGATAACAGTAGAAAGTATAAACAGGACAGCGATAAGCAGCCTCTTCAATTTGTACCCTCCTTCGCTTTTTCCCACAGATGATTCAGCTCATCTATGGTCATGCCTTCTATTTCTAAACCGTACTTCTCAATATGACTCTCCATCTCATTGAAACGGTTCACGAATTTTTCGGTAGATTTTCTCAAGGCCGATTCGGGATCCACATCGAGAAAGCGGGAGAAGTTAACGACCGTGAAGAGCAGATCTCCGATCTCTTCCTCTATCTTTTTCTTGTCGCCAGACTTCACGGCTTGATCGACTTCCTCTATCTCTTCGTCGAGCTTTTCCCGTGGACCGTCTATCTTGGTCCAGTCAAACCCAACGGCCGAGGCGTTCTCCTGTACCCGACGCGCGAGGCTGAGCGCCGGAAGAGCCCTGTTGATCTTTCCGATCGAAGATTTCTGTCCCGGCGCTTCACCCTTTTCAGACGCTTTGATCTTCTCCCACTGGCGGTAGGAGTAACCGGGGGAGCTAGAGAAGACGTGTGGATGTCTTCTCACGAGCTTGTCGGTCAGAACCTTTATCACATCGTTTATATCGAAAGCATCCCTTTCGGCCGCCACCTGCGCGTGAAAGATCACCTGTAACATGACATCTCCGAGCTCTTCGACCAGTTCGGCATCATCCCGCCTGTCGATCGCTTCCAGAACTTCGTAAGCCTCTTCTATCATGTACGGTTTTAGGCTTTCGTGAGACTGGGCTATATCCCACTCACAGCCTCCCGGTGAACGGAGCCTCTTCATCGTCTCTATCAATTTCAACCAGTTTTCCTTCAATTCTCCATTATTCACTTCAGTACCTCCGGAGTAAGCAATCCAGCCCTGAACAGCCGGTCTTCGTTCACGGCGCTATCTCTCAACCATCTCGAAACCAGTTCCGGTCTTGCACTTTCCCTTACCGGTTTGTACGTCAATCTATGCCACATACTTGGGCCGTAAACTGTGATGGCCTTCAGGTGTTTCTCGGTTCCGTATCCTTTGTGCCGTTCATAACCGTACTCGGGAAAGAGGTTCCCCAGATCGTTCATCAGTCTGTCCCTGAAAACTTTAGCCATCACCGACGCGCTGGCGATCGAGGCGCTCAACCTGTCGCCCCCCACGATGCACCTTCCCCTTATCTTCAAATTCAGGTATTTCCCGTCGATAATCACGTAAGAGGGCCTCACGCTAAGTCCGTCAAGAGCACGGTTCATGGCCAGTTTCGTGGCGTTAAGAATGTTCAGAAGATCTATCTCCTCCGGTGTCGAGAGACCGATCCCAACATATGCGCGATCAGCTATCTCCCCGTAAAGCGATTCCCTGTCCTTCGCGGAAAGAAGCTTGGAATCGTTGACTCCCCTCACCGGACCGCGCAATATCACCGCGGCGGCAACCACTGGACCGGCCAGCGGACCCCTGCCGGCCTCATCCAGCCCGGCGACGGTTCCAAACCTCTCTATGAATGTCGAATCAAAACGTTCAAGCGCTTCATAGTCTTCTGAAGATCTCATAAGGCGATTATACATCAGACTTCGATTGCCTTCACGAACCGGATTTTACCGTCGATAACAGGGGTGGGAAGAGCGGGAAGAGCCGTCCTTCGTCAGTCGTCCCGGAGCGTGGACCCGTCCTTGGAAAGAGCGAGAAGAGGAGAGAGAAAGAGAGAGGAAGAGAGATAAGAGAGGGCGAGACGCGAACTCTGGATGGCAGTCCTTCTTTCTTCCCATCATGCCGGACCCCGATCCGGCATCTCTCCCTCACCTACAACACACCATCCACCACGGTTCCTTTGAACGGTTTCTATCCCCCTCTCAGTCATAATGTAGCAGGCCGAAAGTGTTATAATAACTTATCAGTAAGGTATCGATTCCAAACCAACGCTTGGGAGTATGGAGGTGTGGAGATGTCCCGAGGTGAGGTCAGAAAAGAGGATGCAGCAACTCTGGAGAAAAATCTGCGAATCATTTCTACAAGGATAAGAAGAGAAGGTCGAAAGGTTCTGAGGGACTTTCCGATAACTCCCGCGCAATTCGATGTTCTCCAGACACTTTTCTTTCAGGGCGAAAAGAGGATGAGCGATATAAGTCGCAATCTGGGGATAACCAAGAGTACCACTACCGGCCTCGTGAAAAGACTCATAGATGCCGGCTTCATCGAAAGAAGACGCTCTGAAAGAGATCGAAGATCCTTCATTATTGGTATTTCCAGTTCGGGAAAATCCCTCATCGAAAAGGTTATCGACAGAAGAGTGGAATATCTTCGTTCCGTGATGACAGAGATAAGTACCGAACAGGTTGTATCCCTCGAGCAAATAGTCTCCCTTCTTCTCGAAGTTATGGACAGTAAAAAAACGGCAGAATAACCGTTTACCGGAGGTAAAGATGAGAAGAAAACTACCAATCTTTTTGATTGTTGCGCTCGTGTTTGCAGTGATTCTCATAGCTCAGTCAACAGTGCGCATAAAGGCCGACGAGCTTCTCGCGACGGAAAGACAGGAAGTCTTCACGTTTTTGGGAAACGTCATGATAAACAAGGACGGCGACATCTACGTCGAGACGCCCCTGGCAACAGTCACTAAGGGCGCGACCGACTGGCAGTCGTTCATAACCGGGGGCGAAACGTTCGTTATCTTCCAGACCGGCGAGGCAACTGCGCTGTCGCTCGACTACAACCTGGACAATTCGACCGGCCTGATGAAGGACGTACCCGTTGCGACGATCTATTCCAAGGAAGAAGGCGAAAAGGATATCTACATATATAAAACGGATATCCTCAAGTTCGACCAGAAAAACGAGTATTACGAAGGTTTCGCCAAGGAGACGGAAGACGCGACTCCGGAACTAATATTCATAGACTACAAGGGCGATCTCAAAGTCGATACGCTCTACTTCGAATACCACGGAGACACGGGAATGCTCAACCTGAAGGGTAATGTTTTCGTGAACGACGAGAAAAACAGCAGGAAGATCTGGGCCTCCGAATTGTTGTACAATACGGAAGACGATTCCTTCAAAGGATTGAACGTCGAGATAGAACTCGTATTCTAGCGAGGTGCAGGAGGAGAATTATGGTAGATATCAGGCTGATCCGTGAAAATCCCGAACTGGTAAGAAAAGCTCTAGAAAATCGACAGATGGGACAGGAGCTGCTGGAAGAGATACTTCAGCTCGATGCGCAGAGAAGGGAAGCGCTACAGATAGTTGAGCAGAAGAAGGCCGAAAGAAACAGCATCTCTTCCGAGATAGCCCGCGCCAAGGCCAGCAAAGACGATTCCAGGGCGCAATCTCTCATGGATAAAGCGAAGGAAATCTCCTCCGAAGTAAAGGAACTGGACATTAGAACCTCCCAGATAGAAGAAGAGCTACGCCAGAAGATGCTGTATTTGCCGAACATCCCGTCGGAGAAAACACCTGTTGGCAAAAGCGAAAGCGACAACGTGGTGGTGAGGACCTGGGGCGAACCGAGAAAACCGGCCTTCGAAGTCAAACCGCACTGGGACTTTGGCCCGGAGACAGGTCTAATAGACTTCGAACGTGCAGCGAAACTCTCCGGAGCACGCTTCGTTATACTGAGAAAGGATCTTGCACGCCTGGAGAGGGCTATAATGAACTTCATGCTCGATCTGCACCACAGCAAGGGTTATGAAGAGGTAGTCCTCCCCTTCATGGTCAAGAGAGAGACGATGCTTGCAACCGGACAGCTCCCGAAATTCGAAGAGGAGGCATATAGAATAGAGCCGGACGATATGTTCATGATACCGACCGCCGAGGTCCCGCTGGTCGCACAGCATGGCGAGGAGATAATAGACGGCGAGCTTCCCAAGAAATACACGGCCTACAGCGCCTGTTTCAGGAGAGAGGCCGGATCTTACGGCAAGGACGTTCGTGGCATGATAAGGGTCCACCAGTTCGACAAGGTGGAACTCGTCTGGTTCACCCACCCAGACTCCTCCTACGATGCGCTCGAGCAACTCACGGCCGACGCCGAAGACGTGTTGCGCAAATTGAAGCTGCCTTACAGAGTGGTGGCGCTCTGCACCGGAGACATAGGGTTCGCCTCGGCCAAAACCTACGACCTCGAGGTCTGGCTGCCTTCCTACAACACCTATAGGGAGATCTCCTCGTGCTCGAACGTCGAAGACTTCCAGGCGAGGAGGGCCAACATAAGGTTCAGGGACATCGATAACAAACTCAAGTTCGTTCACTGTCTCAACGGCTCCGGACTGGCCGTGGGAAGAACGCTCGTGGCGATAATCGAAAACTACCAGAGAGAAGACGGCAGGATAGACGTGCCCGAAGTTCTCGTTCCCTACATGGGCCAGGAGGTAATCGGATAGTTTGCCCAACGCCTTCTTCGTGGAAGTCTCGGGCGATACCGTAAGGCTCGACGGTATCGAAGCCAATCACCTGAGAGTGGTACGGGCGAAAAAGGGAGATAGACTCACAGGGACGGACGGCAACGGCGGCATCTACAAATTCGTGCTGGAGGAAGTCCAAAAGCACGAAGCCACCGGCACGGTAATCGAAAAGGAATTCGTGGAAAGAGATGGCAGAACGATAATAATAGCCGTGGCCGCAACGAAGTGGCCGCGGCTTCGCATTTTACTGGAGAAGGCGACCGAACTCGGGGTAGATCGCATAGAACTCTTCCAGAGCCGGCGCTCGGTGGCGCTTCTGGATGGTGAAAAACTCTCCAGATACACGGCCGTCGTGAGAGAAGCCGCCAAGCAGAGCGTGAACCCATACCTGCCGGCGGTGGAGCTGCAAAGAAATCTCGATCTGTCGGGAGCTCACAATCTGCTCCTGGACTTTCAGGGCAAGCCGCTCCGCGAACTCTCGAAAGAGCTCGGCGCCAGAAGAAAGATAAGACTGATCGTCGGCCCCGAGGGCGGTTTCACAGAAGAAGAGATATCGGGGATCTCCGCCGCCAGCACGAAAGTCTCGCTGGGCAGGAGAACACTGAGGGTGGAAACGGCCGTGATAGTGGCACTCGGTCTATTGAACGACTACACCGAAAGAATATAGAGGAAAGGTGGCGCAAGCAAGATGATTTTCACACTGACTTTGAACCCGGCTCTGGACAGATATCTCTACACGGGCAAACTGGTCGCCGACGATACCGTCAGGGTCGATAAAATCAAAGATTACCCTGCCGGCAAAGGTGTCGATGTCTCCCGGGTCATAAACGAGCTGGGCGGCCACTCGGTGGCTATCGCCTTTCTAGGGGGGCGCATAGGCGACGAGATCGAGGAGATGCTCAACGACGAAGGCGTCGTTTACGCCTCGGTCAGGACCGACGGCGAAACCAGAATGAACATACTTATCGAAAGCGACGGCGGGCAGTACAGATTAAGCCTTCCTGGACCGGGTCTGAGCGAAAGAGAGATAGACAAACTCCACAAGACCCTCGACATACTTCTAAGAGAGGGCGACACTCTGCTCATGTGCGGCAGCGTTCCCGGGGGTATCGGCAAGGATATTTACAGGGTTCTCTGCGAGAGGATGACCGGGAGAAAGATCAAAGTCTACATAGATTCCGACAAAGAGCCTCTGGCCGAAGGCGTCAAAGCCTCGCCAACAGGTATAAAGCCGAACACTCACGAACTCGACAGGCTGCTGGGAAGGGAAAGTGGAGGCGATTACGAAGAGGCTTTGAGAGAGGTTTCGGAGAGATACTCCATACCCGAAGTTCTCCTCACCATGGGAAAGGAAGGGGCTATGGCCATGATCGAGGGGAGAATCTACAGAGTCGAAGTACCGGTAGTACCCGTCAAAAGCGCGGTCGGCGCGGGAGATTCCTTCCTCGGGGCTTACTGCATGTACAGGGAGATGGGCGGCACCGTGGAAACGGCCCTCAAAATGGCGGGAGCGGCCAGCGCCGCAACGGTCATGACGCCGGGCACCGAGCTGTGCCGGCGCGAGGACGTCGTAAAAATCATGGAGAAGGTTAAAGTGAACAAAAAGGCCCAGATCAGGGATTGGAGATAGAGATCGAAGGAGGCGTCGCTTTTGGTTATTGAAGAGAGTGGCTTCAAAAGTTTTCTAAAGAAAAAAGGCAAAAAGCAACAGGTAATCGACGATCTCGTATCGAGCGTGAACTACTACCGGGAATTTCTGCTGAAGATCTGCGGCAAAACTATCGAAAACTCTACCGGGGACGATCTTTTGAAATTCTCGCAAATTCATGAAAACGACAGGGGTCTTCTGAAGAAGAGACTCCGCGGTATCGCACTGTACTACAGTTTCATCTCGAGAGGCGAGCTCGCAATACTGGCGTCCGATCTGAGAGAAGAGGAAATCTCCAAAACCCGCAGGGTTTTCAGGCTGGAAGACTTCAGGGGCGTAGATCCCGAAGATATCGAAAAGCTTGCCATTATCGGAATCCACGACGCTGGACAGATGATAGATGCCGCAAAGACGCCTGAACTGAGAGAGAACCTTACCCGAAAAACCGGCATAGAGATGGAGAGAATTCTAGAGTACGTCAAACTATCGGACCTGAGCAGGATGCCTGGAATGAAGGGCATCAGGGCGCGGCTTTATTGCGACGCTGGCGTGGATACGGTTGAAAAACTGGCATCGTGGGATCCACAGGAACTCCGCGAGATGCTGATCAAGTTCGTAGAAGAGACCGGTTTCGACGGTATAGCTCCACTGCCGAAAGAAGTGAGAAATACCGTCGAATCGGCCAGGGTCATCGAGAGAATCGTGGTCTATTGATCTCTTCGAACTTTTCCGGCAGACTTTTGCCGGGATCGTCGTCGGCGAGAGCCTTTAACCGGAGACCCCAAGCACGGCAGGCAATTTACAGTTGACTTCCATCGTGATACTTTCGATCAAAAAACCCTCAGACTTTCCCCGTATAATTATTTCTGCCATGGCTGTGGAGGTGGGAAGGGTTGAGGACGCTAAAGGAATCTACCATGAGAGAAGACTACATCGACTGCGTGAACTCGGTAATCGACTATATTGAGGAGAACCTTTTCCGATCGATAACCCTGGAAGATCTCTGCTCTGAGATCTTCTATTCACCGGTCCATCTTCAACGCATCTTCTACTACACCGTCGGTGAGACGATAGGCCGGTACATAAAGGGAAGAAGACTGAGCGAGGCGGCCGAAAGACTGGCTGGCACATCGATGTCGATACTGGAGATCGCCCTCCAGTGTGGTTACGATTCGCAGGAATCCTTCACGAGAGCTTTCAAGAGTAGATACTGCGTTACACCCGGTAAATACAGGCGCCTGGGACTGCATTTCACACTTACTCACAGGAAACGGCTCACAAAGAAAAGGATCGAAAGACTGATGGGAGGGATAAACATGGAACCAAAAATCGTAAAACGAAAGGCCTTCAAAGTAGTGGGACTGAAGTACTACGGAAACGATCCCAAGAACAATTGCCCAAAGCTCTGGCAGGAATTTATGAAGAGGATAGGGGAAATCAGGAACGCTCTACCGGTTATGGAAAGCTACGGCCTGATGTGTACCGGTGAGGAGGATTTCGTGGACGGCAAGTTCGACTATATCGCCTCAGTGGCCGTTTCGGACCTTGACAACATACCCGAGGGAATGGTGGGAGCCGAAATACCGGAAGCCACTTACGCCGTGTTCACCCATAAGGGCAGGCTCGACACCCTGCAGGAGACCTATGAGTACATCTACGGGAACTGGTTCCAGAACTCGGAGTATGAACCCATCGGATTGAACGAGTTCGAACTCTACGACGACAGGTTCACCGGTGAAGAAAGCTCCCAGTTCGATATATACATCCCCTTGAAAAAGAAGGCGTAGCGACTCATAACGCTATACGGGGATCTTATAATATTTATAAGATCCCCCATTTTTATAAGGTCTCCAGTAGCCACTGAATACTTTCGTCTATAACCTCTTCGAGATGGTCTTTACCCTCGAACAGATCGTAGATATGCCCGGAGTTTTGAAGGAACAGCCTCTCCGGTCCTTCGTGGTAATCGATGAATATCCTTCCCGATTGCGGCTGAGGAAAGACTATGGCGTCGGTGAGACCCGAGACCACCATCAACGGGCCGTCGTAGCGTGCCACCTCGGCTACCGGGTCTACGGTAAAAAGCTCGTCGAAGAACTCCTTTTTCAACACCGTCGTCCCTCCCCACGAGATACTGGCCAGGATCGGCTCACCCGGCGCGGCTTTTATCGACGAGCCCACCGCATCGGCGCCCAGCAAGGCCGAATATGTGTAAACGGGAATAGCAACGGCCGACCAGAGAACGACACTCCTCACCCGAACGTCCCTTGCCGCAACACAGGCCGCAACCAGACCGCCCTGACTGAGGCCCAGAACGGCGATCTTTCGCTTATCGATCTCCGGAAGGCTCTCAAGAAAGGAAATCGCGGCGATCGTATCGTTTATCTGACCGGAGAAAGTCGTCTCTTCCCAGCTTCCCTCGCTTATACCCGAACCCCTGAAATCGAACCTGAGAGAAGCGAGCCCGGCCCCGGCCAAATGTTCGGCGGTCATTTCGTACATCGAACCGCCCGTTCCCCCCACCTCGAGGTCGTTCATGTGACCGAGGAAACCGTGGAGCAGGAGCACCACCGGAAAGGGCCTGTCGCCGGTCTCCGGCAAAGTGAGAATCCCGCACAGCGTTTGACCGTCATTCTCGAACGAGACGGCTCTCTCGATTGCGACGAACTGAGGACTGACTGTCTGACAGAAGGCCAGAGCAACGAAAAACAAAAATGCCGCTATCGCAAAACTCTTAACTCTCACAAAGACACCCCCTCCAGTTCAGTATAACAGGGATGAGAGATATATTGATTCGTGAATACTCCGAAGTCAATTTGATGTTCGCTTGGAACATAACCCTAAAAAACAAACGGCTAACGAGCCCTTGAGGTTCTCCAGCAAGTAAAGATTCTGCTGTTATGTCATATATATTAGTCTCTAGATTAAGTATTTCGGATTTGTGATCGTATAATTGAGAGGATCGAGAGATTTCCAGTAGTGGAGGTTTTGTGATGAGGACAGGTAAAGCGTTTCTGTTGACGGCTATATTAGTGCTGCTGGTTTTGACTTCCTGTGTGAAGCCTTCGATACCCGACGAGTCTTTCACTTACGGCAACACGTTGCTCGTGAGTTTCGTGGAGTACGTGACGGGTCCGGTGGCAGCCGGCGTGGCCGTCGAGGTCTTTGATGGTGAGAGCGGCGAGCTTATAGGAGAGGGTGTGACTAATGAGTCAGGTCAAGCGTTTATAGAGCTAGTGTGGCATCTGGAAGAAGAGAACGCAGACGAGAGGACGGTCACGATCGTTGCCAGCAAAGAGGACATGGCCACAAGCGCCATGAAGGGGTTGAAGGTGCCGCTTCATTCTCTGTCTGAGCAGATCGATACCGGACCGGTAATGGCCGATATGGCCATCCGCAGGGCGATGGTCGATCCCGAAAGTTCGCGTTTTCCCAATCTGGATATAGTTCTATCTGGCGTTACGGGAGAGGCGACGGATCCGACCGGTCTATCGTTTTTCAAGGTAAAACTGGACTCGGATCTGGAGTATGAATCCTGGTTCCGCCTCTATGTAGGAGTGGGGTACGTACCCTGGGAGATGGGATACGATTTTATGTCGGCAAACAGGTCGGAAATGACTTTTACCGTCACCTCGAACGGCTATTCCGGTGAAGTGCCCATTCATGTAGTGGTTTATGATTTCAACAGAGCCAGGCTCGACCAGGTGATCTATCTAAATTTCGCCGATGGTGAGACCACACAGGTCGAGAAATTTGCGCCCTCCGGCCTTTCTGTGCTTTCCATTACCTCCGACACGAGATTCGAGTACTGTTCGCTTTCTGAAGAGACCGTTGAAGAGACTCCCACCCCAGATGAAGCGGAGTATGGAGAGGCCATCTCGAAAGAAGAGACAAACATCTATATAAAACTGTCCTGGAAAAGACCGCAAGATGACGTGGGCCTCGCGGGTTACAACATCTACCATTCCGTTGACGGTGTGACTTACAGAAAGGTCGCCTTCAGGAAATCTCCAGATTTCTTTGACTCCGGGATAGGTATTGAGGCCGGTAAGAGATACTACTACAAAGTGAGGTCACTCTACCTTGACGGGAGCGAGTCGGAGGACAGCAACGTGGTGTCGCTCGTGCCGCTGGATATCTTCAAGGTTAAGCTTATATCCCCGTTGAACAACTCTACGGGAGTTTCGAGACGGCCGGTCTTGCGCTGGGCGCCTGTAGATAAGAAAGATCACAATAAGGTGCCGGTACTTGACGGGGGGTTGCTGAACGAAAACGAGATCGTTTACCATTACACATGCATGATATGGGACACCGTTCAGAGTGGTCCTCAGCTGATCTTCCCGCTTAACCAGGATTTAGAGAGGTTCGATTTCGTTACAGAAGGACCCCGACAGGTATCGGTGAAGTTTCTCGATCCCTCCTGGTCTGGCAGGGGCATGGACTGGTTTTTCCTGTTGAACACGGAGATGGAGATGTTCCCATTCGACCGTCTGGAAGCCTTCAAGACCTATGAATGGGGCCTCGACTACGCTTACGCCTGTTATACTGGCGACGACAGCGACGGAAACGGTTCGCCGGATTCTATGGTCTATTCTGTGACGATCGACAAGAGCGATGTCGTGGATCTACGCGTCAATCACGCCGATTATCTAAACCGTTTCACGACCTGGCAGGACAACTGAAGGGGGTGGTGTAAATGAAAATGAAAAGAATCAAGTTGTTTGTGGTCGTCGCTGTGCTGGTTTCAATATTCACCTCCTGTGTTAAATTTCCTTCGGGGGATTCCATAATCGCAGATGTCGAGACCGTCTGGAGAGAATTTCAGAGCGCACCTCATCTTGAAGGCCGGCTCATTCTGGGGTATTCCGATTACGGTGTGGTCGAAGAGATCTGCAGGTTGCTCGGGGCGGAGGTCACGGTCGATATAAAGGTGTTGAAGGCTGTCGGTCTGCGCTTCGATTCCACTTTCGAGGATGCCCTGGAGCAAATGAAAGGTCTCTTCGAATCGAAACCCGAACTATTGAGAGCGGTGAGATATATAGAGCCCAACTACGAGATGGAACTTATAGCGCCTTCGCTGGATGAAGTGGTCGGTGTGGCCGGTCAGACAGTCCCGACCGCTCCGGGTGAGATCCCGAATTTCGAGCAGTTCCTCTGGGGAATCAGGAAGATTCGCGCTCCACAGGTCTGGGATGCCGGATACGATGGGACAGGTATAATCGTCGCCATCCTCGATACTGGCATCGACTCTACCCACCCAGATCTTCAGGGCCAGATCGTCAGCAGATACGACCCGTTGAAGGGTTCAATAATAGATCCGGAGATAGATTACTCTTTCGGTTTTCATGCTACGCACGTCGCCGGTATCATCGCGGCCAGAAAAAACGGCAGCGGTGTCACCGGTGTGGCGCCCGGAGCCAAGTTGATGGATATACCGATCTTCCAGCCCGAATTTATAGGCGACGAGTTCGTCGCGGCCGGCATAGTCTATGCCGTCGATAACGGGGCCACGGTACTTTCGAACTCCTGGGACGGCAAGGGGTTTTCGACCTTACTTTACGAAGCGATAAGTTACGCTTCGCGGGCCGGGGTGGTCTTCGTGAACTCGGCCGGAAACGATCACGTCAACGAGGTCCGCAACCCTTCGGTTTATCCGGGAGTGGTTATGGTGGCCTCATCGTCGGCCATCGACGGGATAGCTTATTCTTCGAACCGGAGCGTCAAACTCTCGGTGGCCGCTCCAGGTGATTCTACGATCCTTTCGACCATTCCGCTCTGGGCCGAGGAGTATTACAGCTATCCGGGACTCCCCTACGCTTACTTCGGCGGGACGTCGATGGCCTGCCCGCACGTCTCGGGCGCGATCGCCATTCTCCAGCAGAAATACAAGGATATGGGACTGACAGTTTACCAGT